>CAZNJV010000013.1:0-15104 GCA_964573565.1 uncultured Candidatus Saccharibacteria bacterium
AGAAAAAAGAATTTTGAGAAAAAGGTGGTAAAAAAGTAAAAGGGTATGATATAATCACCGAGCATATATATTAATAGAAGGAGTACAAATGTCAGTTATCGTACATTCAAACGAAAACATAGATAGCGCTCTTAAAAGACTTCACAGAGAAGTATTAAGAGAAAAGATCCTAGAAACCTACAGAAACAAGGCTTTTAGAATCATTCCTTCTCATCTCAAAATCGAAAAGAGAAGAGAATGGGCTAAGATGAAGAGAAGAAGAAGAGCTGCAGCTAGAAGAGCAAAGTAGTCTTTTAATTTTACTCTCTAACATATATGTCAATTTCAGAGAATATCCGTAAAGATATGTTCATGGCTTCCAAAGAAGGAAGAGTTGATGAATCAAACATCCTTAAAATGGCTATAGCAGCTGTAAAGAATGCTGAAATAGAAACAGGGAAAGAGTTGGACGATTCTGAAGTTGAAAAGATCCTAAGAAAAGAAACTAAGAAGATCTCAGATGCGATCGAACAGTATGAGAAGATGGGCAGAGAAGACCTATTAAGTACAGAAAAAGCACAGTTAGAGGTACTAAATAGATATCTTCCACAATTACTTTCCATAGAAGAAGTCACAGAGGTTGTAAAGAAGAAGGTTGCTGAGTTAGGCGTAAGTGAAATGCGAGATATGGGAAGAGTAATGGGTGCTGTCATGGCAGAGGTAGGTTCTAGAACTGATGGTAATACTGTAAAAAATATCGTTTCAGGACTATTGAAATAATGGAACTAAATCTTTTTAACCAAGAGGTATTAGATTTTAATCTTCAAGAATTCGTCCCCAAGATTGAGACTCAGTTCGTAGCTCTGAACATTCCTTCCGTAAATGTGGTTTTCATAGATGAAAATGAGATGCAAACTCTTAATTGCGAGTACAGAAAGAAAGATTCTGTTACGGATGTGTTATCTTTTAACGTTGATAGCAAGGAACTTCTAGGGGAAATCTACATCTGCCCAGCATATGTACGAAAAACTATTCAGAAGGATATGTTTGTAGAAGAAATTTTGAGGTTAATCATCCATGGTATCCTGCACCTCATAGAGTACGATCATGACGTAGAGCTAAATGATCAAACAAAAGAAAAAGTTGAAATGTTTGTAAAACAGGAGAAGATATTGCAAAATGTAATATCATGAAATTAATAACAGGATTAGGAAACCCAGGAAAGGAATATGAGAATACAAGACATAACGCAGGCTTTATGTTTGCAGATGCCTTGCGTGAGAAATTCCTCTATCAAAACACCCTCATTGCTACAGAATGGAGAATGGAAAACACATTCCAATCAGAGATCGCGTTCATAAAAAAAGGATCACAGATAGTGGCAATACTCCAAAAACCTCAGACCTTTATGAATAACTCTGGTATAGCCGTTGAGAAGATCATGAAGAAGTTCGAAATCTCCATGGAAGAATTTACACTTGTACATGATGAACTAGATATTAAACTTGGAGAATTCAAGATTCAATCAGGAAAATCTCCACTAGGGCACAATGGTGTATTAAGTGTCGAAGCTGCACTAGGTTCAAAGAACTTCAGAAGAGTAAGATTGGGAGTAGAGAATAGGGAGAACAAGAATATTCCTGGAATGGACTATGTTTTAGGCAAATTTAATAAAGAGGAGAAGGAGAGTTTTGATGAAGAGATAGAATCTGCAATCCAAGGTATTCTTTCTGACATTATTTTGTAAATTCCACTACAACACTGTTTCCGTAGTAGTTAGTAACATCTGAGAATGTGTGAGATTTAGTTCTCTGATCATATGGTAACACTATACCAACGGAGTCATTCCCCAGTACAATTCCGACATTTTCTACATCGCCATTTGAATCAGATATAAAGAAGATAGTACCGTTTGGGAAAACAGTCTCTTCTGATGTAAGCTTTGTTAGAAGATCCTTGCTACTAAAATAGCTATGCAAACTCTCAAGACCTTTCAAACTATCGGTGTAACCACTAATATCGCCATCTATCACAGCCTGATTCCATAATACAGGAGTGATTGGAGAATGAAGGTTGAAATATGCCTGAGACAAAAGTCTGTAAGATGTAAATCCTCCGTATATATTTTTGTACTTAGCTATAATAGGGCTGTCCGCGTATGCAGTCCATTTTGATGTTGCAACTATTTCATTTACCTGTGCAACAAGTTCTTTAATATCAACATCCAAAATATTATCTGTCCCGTCGTTATCTACATCCTTATCGATATCATCTATAACAAAATCATGATCAATATCATAGTTAAGCGCATTTTTCGAGTCTAATGGGATACTCTTGTTGTATGTATTAAAACTCGCATAGATACTCGAACCCAAGAAGAGTGCACAACCCGCGATTATGAAAATATTCAGTACTTTTGTTACCAAAGACTGTTTGAAAATCTTGGATATCATATATATAGCAAATGCTCCTACAATAACCATCTCTAAACCAAACGCTATACTAAAGAAATACCCCGCAAAAAGATTGGGTTCTAAAAGCTTCTCGAAAAGTGAGAAACCCTGCCCAGAGAAAGGATACAGGATCATAATTTTACCAACTAGAAAATCTGCCAAGATATGTATTATAGTTCCGATCAGTAATGTGTCTAGTAGTATATTGAGTAACTCACGATTTAAAAACTTTACAGTTTTCTTGTTTAAAGCCTTGTAAAAAAGCCAAACAATCAACTTAAGTAAAACCCTTGCCCAGAAAAAGGATACAGGATCATAATCTTACCGACTAGAAAATCTGCCAAGATATGTATTATAGTTCCGATCAGTAATGTGTCTAGTAGGATATTGAGTAACTCACGATTTAAAAATTTTACAGTTTTCTTGTTCAGAGCTTTGTAGAGAAGCCATACCATTAGCTTAAGTAAAACCCAAACACCTACGTAAAATATGAGAGTATGAGAGATAACCTCATGATGGATAAATGTAGGTAAATTCAACCCTTGAAGTACAAAAATATCTAAGTCAGGTGCAATACCTGCAAGGAGAGCAAATATACCAACAAAGATTTTTTCATTTTGTGTAAGTTTGGAGATTTTCTTTTTTTGAATAACCTCATTGGACAAAAAAGAGAGTGGGGCATGGGCTAAAAACATCTTTTTACAGTTCTAGAAATTACTTCCTCGATTATACCACAGGAGATATTTCATTCTTTTAGTATGGTAAAATATGCCGATGGAAGGAAATTTCACAGATACAATATCGCATAGATTAAAGAACTTTTCTAAGGACTTGTTAGATTCTAAAAAAATTTCAGGAGTTGATTCTCAATTCTATGAACTTGCAGCTGAGGTCCTAGGGAAGACATTAGACAGGAGAATTTGGTTGCTTTTCTCAAGCTTAGAGGAAAATGCTGAAAAGATATTAAGGGTGAAGGTAGGAGATATATTCGATATTAATTCCTTTTTAAATGCAGGATATGAAAGAGTGGAGAGAGTTTGGAATGAGGGTGAGATCTCAATCTTGGGAGATGTTGTCATTGTCTGGCCTTACAGCATGAACAATATTGTAAGGATAAGTTTGTACGGAGAGAATATTGAAAACATAGATGTGCTAGATATGCAGACTAGGAAAAAGATAAAGAGTGTGGAGGAAAGACTCTTTCTTTCTCCGGGAGTAGAGATATATCTAGGTAACGAGGAATCCAGTAATGATTTAGAGATCAAAGTCGAGCACAGAATTGGGGAGTCCGAGGGGATCTTTGATTTAGGAATGAGGACAATACCAGGGATTGAAAACTTCAGTAATGACAAAATACTTAGAGAAATAATCAGAAATTTTAGAAGTAGAGGTTTTAAAATCTGCTATACAACCAAAAAAGAGAATCCTGAATCTACAGTATTTGGGGAGATGATTGATGAGGTGCTGGAGTTGGATATGAAATTGGAGAGGGGGCTTGTATTTTCAGCATTAAAGCTATTAGTTCTCACAGATTTTGAAGTGTTGGGGGAGGTGGATCTTTCAAAATATCAAAGAGCAGAAAGGAATGTTGATCCCAGTAGTGTGGAGATTCTTAAAAAAATTATTCCTGGTGATTACATTGTGCATCAAGATCATGGTATCGGAAAATTCCTCGGTGTACACGAGCGAGAAGGTGGTTTGTATATAGAAGTAGCATATGCAGGTTTGGATCGTTTGTATGTGCCTCTGAGCGCCTCAGACAAGGTCACAAAGTATATAGGTGCAGGTAAGAAAAAACCTCTACTTACGGGGTTAAGCAGTGGTGTTTGGAAGAGAATATCTCTTCGTGCAAAGGAGAAGGTGGAGGAGATCGCAAAGGAGCTTTTGCAACTGTACGCACTGAGGGAAGCTAGTAGCACAGAGATAGTCATAAATGGGGAGGATGAACTAGATAGTTTTTGGGGTTTTGCTAATCAATTTAAATATACAGATACAGACGACCAGCTTCTAGCAACAAAACATATCGCGGATGATTTCCAGAGTGATAGACCAATGGATAGGTTACTAGTAGGTGATGTAGGATTTGGGAAGACAGAGATCGCTATGAGAGCTGCATATGCTGTCGCCAACGCAGGGCACCAGGTGGCAGTTTTGGCACCTACAACAATCTTGGTGGAACAACACAAAATGGTATTCAAAGACCGATTTAAAAACTATCCATTCACCATAGCCTCGCTATCCAGATTCTCCTCTGAAAGCGAGCGAGAAGCTACGTTGAAAGGACTTAAGAATGGAACGATTGATATTGTCATAGGGACACATTCGCTACTTTCTGAAGATGTAAAATTCAAAAATCTAGGACTATTAATAATCGATGAAGAACAGAAATTTGGTGTTAAGCAGAAGGAAAAATTAAAGGAAGCAAGAGTTGATACCCATGTACTTTCTTTAACAGCTACACCAATTCCTAGGACATTAAATATGGCGCTAACGGGTATCCGAGATATCAGTGTATTAGCAATACCACCTTTGGGAAGGAAGGAGATAGCTAATCATTTTGAGAAATTTAACTGGGATTCAATATTGAAGGCCATAACTAAAGAGCTAGAGAGAGATGGCCAGGTGTATTTTCTACATAATCGAGTAGGAGATATTCATAGGATTAAGGAACAGTTAGAGAAGCTGTTCCCGAAATCGAATATTGAGATTGCACATGGACAGATGAATGCAGAAACCTTAACAAGGACAATGAGTGATTTTGTTGACAAGAAGATTGATATATTAATTTGTACAACAATTATTGAAAATGGCTTAGATATCCCCAATGCCAATACATTAATCGTAGATGATGCTACCCAATTGGGGCTCTCTCAGATGTACCAGATCAGAGGGAGGATAGGGAGATCGTTAGAACAGGCATATGCCTATTTCTTCTATGATACTCTCCAAGGAAACGCACAAGAGAGATTGCTTGCATTGAAAGATTCTCAGTCTTTAGGCTCGGGATTCCTTTTGTCTAATAGGGATTTGGAGATAAGGGGGTCAGGAGATATCCTTGGTAGTAATCAATCTGGTGCTATAAACTCGGTAGGCTATGGATTGTATACAGAAATGCTACAGGACGCAGTGGATGAATTAAAGCGAAAAAAGATTTAAAAATTTGTCTTTTTAGAAGCGAGTTTCTTCATGAATACAAAAATTTCACTTGTTAAAATGTGTGCTTTTCATCTAGTATATATACATGCCATCCGTACTATACCGAAAATATCGAGCACAAGATTTTGACCAGTTAATAGGGCAGGATCATATTACAAAGCTTTTGAAAAATGCGGTAAAAACAGGACAAATTGCACAGGCATATCTATTCGTTGGATCTAGAGGTACAGGTAAAACCAGTACTGCGAGGATACTTTCTAAGGCTGTTAACTGTCTCCAGCCTAAGGAAGATGGGAATCCATGTAATGAGTGCGAGGTGTGTAAAGCTATCTCCAACGGTTCGTTGTTAGATTTGATAGAGATAGATGCAGCTTCTAATCGTGGTATTGACCAGATTAGGGAGTTAAAGGAGAAGATCGAGTTTTCTCCATCGGAGGGTAAGTACAAGGTATATATCATCGATGAGGTCCATATGCTTACCACAGAGGCTTTCAATGCGCTTCTAAAGACGCTTGAGGAACCTCCTGCCCATGTCATATTCATCCTTGCTACTACAGATGTACATAAGCTACCTCCAACTATTCTTTCTAGATGTCAGAGATATGATTTCAGATTGGGTACAGATGAGGAGATTAAGAATGTCCTCTCAGATGTTGCGAAGAAAGAGGATCTAAAGATAGATGACAAGGCGATGGCTTTGTTAGTTCAGAATGCAAAGGGTAGCTACAGAGATGCGCTTTCTTTACTAGATGTGGTTTACAGTGGACAAGAGAAGGGGAAGAAGGAGATAACAGAGGAAGAGGTGAGGAAGATATTGGGATTACCGGATTTCGATAAGGTGGTGGTTTTGTTAAAGAGTTTGGAAAAGGGGGATGGTAAGAAATGTCTGGAGATTGTAGAGGGATTGGAAGAGAAAGGTATTAACCTTCAGCAATTTACTAGCTATTCCTTAATGATATTAAGAGAGATTTTGGTGGGTAAGATTAAGGGAAAGTTTACTAAAGAGCTTGAGGAGTTTAAGGATTGGGATATTAGGATGATACATAGAGTTATAAATCTGTTCTTGGAAGCAGAGAACAAGATTAAATATGCTAGTAATCAGGCATTAGTATTGGAGATGATAATCCCTGAGATGATGAAGGATATCCCCGCAGAGAAGGAAGAGGTAAAGATTGTGAATACAGATGTTAAGAAGAAGATTGCACCTGCACAAGAACCACTTCCAAGTGAGGTAGCTGAGGATTCTGAAGAGGAAGAGGATGATATTAGTGATGAGGAGATCTCTGTGGATGATATTAAGAAGAGATGGGAGGCTTTTGTTAATGAAATAAAACCTTTCAACAATCATTTGTATGCGTTTTTAGAAAATGCGAATATTGTTGGTTTCAATGAGGGGGTTCTAACTATTGAGGTACCGTTCTCTTTCCACAAGGAGAGGATAGAGATACCAAAGAGTCGTGAGATCATATCTACTGTTTTTAAGAAAGTTTTTGGTTGTTCATGTAAGATTGTTTGTAATATTAATGATCAGATGAAGAAGAAATCTGATGCTGAGTTTGTTTTGAGAAATCTTCCTCAGGCTCCTAAGAAAGAAGAGAAGCCAAAGGAAGAGGTTTCAGAGAAGAAGAGTTTTTCTAAGGGTAGGAAAGCAACGGCTGAAATAGAGGCGATATTTGAAGGGATGTAGTTTTAAAGATATAATATCCATACTTATTTGTTACCTTTTTACAATGATTAATCCAGTTGAACTTTTAAAGATGCAGAGTGAAGCTAAGAAGATGCAGGCTAAGATGAGAGAGAGGAAGATTAAGGGTGAGTCTAAGAATGGTATGGTTATAATTTTCATGAATGGTGCTCAGGAGTTAGAGGATGTATATATTGATGAGCAATATTTAGATCCTGATATGGGAGAGGCGGTTAGGAATGGTTTTAAAGAAGCCTTCAAAGATTACCAGAAGAAGCTTCAGAAGGATATGCAACAGGATATTAATATGGATGATATTAAGAGGCTTTTAGGTAAATAACTATGTCTGTACTTCCCAAGTCTGTTGAAAATGTAATTAATGAATTTAGTAGATTACCGGGCGTTGGTCCTAAATCTGCTTCTCGTATGACTTACCACTATCTTCGTTCTTCTAGGTTAGATGCTACTAAGTTAGCTAATGCTTTGTTGGAGATGGATAAGGAGGTGAAGAGTTGCACTAAGTGTTTTAATGTCTCAGACAAGGATGAGTGTGATATTTGTTCTAGTAAGTTAAGGAAACAGGACAAGATTTGTGTTGTAGAAGAGCCTTTGGATGTGGTTGCGTTTGAGAATTCCGGTATCTATGATGGTCTTTATTTTGTTCTTGGTGGGGTTATTTCTCCTGCGGAGGGTATTGGTGAGGATGAGATCAGGTTTAAGGAGTTAAAGGCTAGGGTGGGTGAGTTGCTTAAGGATACGGATGTTTTAGAAGTAATTATTGCTACTAATCCTAGTTTGGAGGGTGAGGCTACTGCTAGTTATGTTATTGATTTGTTTAAGGAAGAATTTAAAAACAACAGGGTTAAGATTACTAGATTAGCAATGGGGTTACCTACTGGGGCTGATTTGGAATATGCTGATAGATTAACGTTAAAGAGGGCTTTAGAGGGGAGAAGAGGGATTTAGCCTGTAATTGTGTTTTTATCAATTTTTATTTCTTGATTTTTTCCTGTAATCGAAGCAATTCTTCCTTGTTTATTTTCGTCATTTGAGAAATGTCATCAATCCACACCTCCATCCTACTCTCATCATATTTCAATTTGAGCTTTTGCACCCAGTCGGATAAATCTTCATCTGTTGCGTATCTGTGCTCGATTCTAGTATCTAAATTCCATTTTACGACCTTTCCATCGGTAGCAGAGTCAACACCCTCGGAGAAGTAAATCTCTGGATTACCATAGCCTAGCTGTTGTTTTGCGATTTGCTGGTAATGCCAATTTGTAAATCCATCATTCTCATTTATGGAATCTATAAGTCTAAGATCACTTACTTGAGGTGTAGTTTCTTCCCCGCGATACAAATCTCTAATCATTAATTTCCCTAATTCCGGAGTGAACTTTTCATTTTCCACCACGGCATCAGAATCAGATCCAATAATAGGGTCTTGCATTATTAATTATGTAAAATAATTTAACTATAAACATTGTATACTTTTGCAAAGTTTGTGACAAGTTTATATTAACCTAAGATATATTTGACCATATACATATCACATTGATATAATCCTAAATATGATAAACAGTATAAATAACATTACATGTTGTTGTAACCAATAATTAAATATTGGTTATTCTTGCTGTTTAAACAAATTCCCAAACCCTTAAACATCTTTCAATAGCCAATATATTGTATTGGTGACTTGACCGATCGGTAAGGTAAAGGTCTGCAAAACCTTTTAGATGGGTTCGATTCCCATAGTCACCTCCATAATTAAATTAATCTGATATAATTTAAAACAATGAAACTCTATTCAACACTAGATAAAGGTATTGTAGAAATACAACCCCTAAAACAGAACCAAATCTCCATATATAGCTGCGGACCCACAGTATATTACAGAATGCATATCGGAAATATCCGTGCCTATGTAAACTGGGATATCCTACACAGAGCCTTGATATACCTAGGTTACAACGTTAGCCGAGTTATGAACTTCACAGACGTAGGACACATGAGCCATGACGAAGACTTTGGAGAGGATAAGATGGATAGCGAAGCAGAAAAAGAAGGAATTAAGGCAATAGATGTAGCAAATAAATATATAGATACAGTATTAGATGACTTCAGAGCATTAAATATCCTTGCTCCAGATGGGAAAGTAATCCCAGAAGACATGGATTACAAAGAAGTTGAGAACTACGGATGGATGAGAGCTACAAACAACATAGACAGGATGATAGAGCTTGTACAGATGATGGAAAAGAACGGATATACATACGAAACAGAACAAGCGGTATATTTTGATGTTACAAAGATACCTGACTACACCATATTTACAGGGCAGAAATTAGAAGACAAAGAAGTGGGTGTAAGAGAAGAGGTAGGAGTAGATCCAAACAAAAAGAATCCCGCAGACTTTGTACTCTGGATGAAGAGGGTAGGTAAATATGCTGATCATGAAATGCATTGGGAATCTCCATGGGGAGTAGGTTTCCCAGGATGGCATATTGAGTGTTCTGCAATGGGTACCAAAGCATTAGGAGAACAGTTTGATATCCATACAGGAGGTATAGATCATATACCAGTACATCATCCTAATGAGAGAGCACAGAATATTGGAGCATTTGGACAACCAGTTGTTAAGTATTGGGTACATAACGAATGGGTAGTTACTAAAGATGATGCTAAATTAGCAAAGAGTGAGGGGAATGCAGATGATTTACCAGGTATCCTAGCTCAAGGATATGATCCATTAGATCTTCGATATCTCTTTGCATCCATTAACTACCATACGAAGCTACAGTTCTCTACAGAGGCTCTGGATGGGGCTAAGAATGCTAGATTAGGTATAACCAAGCGAGTTGCAGAATTAGGAGATATAAAGGGTGAATTACTTCCAGAATATATTGAAAGATTTAAGAATGCATTAAACAACAACCTCAATATGTCAGAAGTAATGGCTATCGTAAATGAGCTTCTTAAATCGAACAACAAGAAAGAAGATATCCTTGCTACCATATTGGATTTTGACAAAGTATTGGGATTAAATCTTGATACAGTGAAAGAAGAAGCTGTAAATCTAGATACTCAAGTAGAAGAATATGCAAAGAAAAGAGATGAAGCTAGAGCTAACAAAGACTACGCGCAAGCAGATAGCTACAGAAAGTTGATTGAGGATATGGGTTACAAAGTAATGGATACACCAGAAGGTACTAAATATGCAAAATACTAAAACAGTACAAATCTCAAAAGAAGAATTTAACAAATACAAAGAAATCCTTTCTAAATTAGATTGGAAGAATGAAAAAGCTCCTAATGAATATGTAGTATGGAGAATGAAAAGCTATCTTGGCTCTACCGCAATGTTATATACCAGTGGAAAATTGGTTTTGCAGGGCAATGAAGATTTCTCTGATATATTTACAGAAGCAAGTAAGGATGAAAAAATCATACCTCACCTAGGTGTAGATGAAGTAGGTAAGGGTGACTACTTTGGACCATTGGTAATAGTCTCTTGTTTTGTGAATACAGATAACTTGGAGATATTTAAAAATATTGGAGTAGGGGATTCTAAGAAGTTTTCGGACAAGAAAATTCTTGAGATGTATGAACAGTTAAAAGATTATGCATACTACTATGCCAGTATTGTTATGCCAGAGGAGTACAACCGATTGCAGAAGGAAACAAAAAATGTAGCAATTCTTTTGGCAAAGCAACATTCTAAGGTTATAGAGATGGGATTGGAGGATCTTAAATCTAAAAATGTAGAGTGTAATACCGTAGTTATTGATCAATTCTCAAGTAGTAAATCAAGAATTTTGAATGAGCTTGGAAGATTCGGACAAGGTGCGGATATTGATCAGCATCACAAAGGAGAGTCTGATATTGCCGTAGCTGCAGCATCTGTTATTGCTAGAGGAATATTCTTAAAGGAGATGAAGAGTATGTCGGAGAGATACAAATTTGATTTTCCTAAAGGTGCATCAGATGTAATTCAGAAGGGTAGGGAGTTTGTTAAGCTATATGGTGAGAAGGAGCTATACAATGTATCCAAGATATCTTTTAAAACTACAAAAGATATTATTTAGTCTCTTTTTTCTTTGTATCAGATGCAATTGCCTTGATTAATATCCCTATCAGGATTACGATTCCCCCTAGGACACCTAAATATGCGTAGTAGCTAGTAGTGATTGGGCCTTTTGCAATGGAATTCTCATCTATACCGTTGTAGAAATATCCAACGATTTTTCTACCAAAGAGTATATCTGAGAGATGCCAATCTCCCATGGTTATTGTTTCTTCTATGGTGTCTTGTGGATACAATTTCTTGTTGGTTCCATTGATCTGTTTGTATATTGGGGAGTATGTACTTTTACCATCAAAAACCTGTATCTCTCCCTTGGGATCTAGTACATAGTTGGTAGTATTTTGATAGGTATATTTAACAACTGTAGGTTTCAAAAATGGTATTCCTTTATCTACTACATCCATTGTGATGGATGCGAAATCGGCTTTGATACCTAAGACTCCTGTTTCGGATTGCTCAAGTATGTGAATGGCTACCAATTGGGACAGAGAATCTATTGTGCCTGTAGGATTCTTGGTGTTCAGGTAGGTAGAAGGCATCACCTTCTGTAAGATTATCAAGTTGAAATATGTACCTGGAGCAAGATTGGCAGGTGGTTTTATCTCGTAATTTAGCGTTAGTGTCCCACCAGGTTGTACGTCATATGTCTCAATATCCATTTTTAGAAAGATACTTTTTTCATCAGATATCAACTGAAGTGATTTTGAATCGTATGCTGACACGTATGGCTTTATGGTAACTTGATCTGTACCTTCATTTTTGAATGTTACTGTTCCTGTAGAGGTTGATCCTGCAGTAACACCTTTTTCAAATATGGAAGGAGTAAGAGAGTCTGCAAAAATATTGCCACTAGTAAGAAGTAGCAGTATTGCTGCAAAGAATATTGTTATTATATGTTTCAATCTCATCTAGGCAATGGGCGATATACATTTTTTTTCTTTTTTACTATCTTGATTATGACAATAACTGCGGTGATTGCAAGCAGAGCTATCAAGATTAGTTTCCAAGGTAATATCCAGAAGGATATCTCTGATGTAAGTGGCGCAAATCCTGGTTGGAAGCTTCGGTATGTTACTATCAGTTTGGCTTTGATGGGTCCTAATACGATGGCTTTGTCTTTAGTTAGGAATGATCCCAGGTTCCAGGTAGTTTCGTAATTTCCTGTGTTATCTCTTAATATACTTTGTCCATTGGGGTTGAAAGGAATGGAGGTTATCTCTTGCCCAAATATGTTGGTAAGGATAATTTCACCGACAGGGGAGATATGTGTGTCTCCTAAGTTCTTGATTCTAGTGTAGAAGGTAAGGTTAGGATATTCAAAGAGTTTTTCGGATGTGTAGAAATCTAGTAGTTCAGCATTTTCTACAAATTCATCGCCAATTTGGATTAGTATGGGCATTCCCGCGGAGAGTGTAGTGATAGCTCCTGTACCAGAGAGCTCTGTTTCATTTTGAGATATGAATGATATCATTACGGTATATTCTCCTTTGGTAGCATCTGTTGGTACGTTGATTTCGTAGTATATCTTTTCGTTTTTGTTTGGAATTAGAGTAAGTTTTGATTTGGTAGAGGTTAACCACGATGTTGCAGTATATAGCGATCTGGCTTCTTCCTCTTCTGTGAGTAATACTGCGGTACCGGGCTGATTTTCTATTTGTTTAAATCCTCTGATTACAATGTTGTAGTCAATTGCCTTGTTAGTAAGGTTCCAAACTACTAGTTCTCCATTATATTTTTGCCCAGGAGTAAGTTTAAGTTTCTCCGATGTTGGAGCTGTCCCAATGGATATACTGTCTGCAGCTAGAGTAGGGTGTGCAAAACAAAATGAAAGTGCAAAAAACAACAGGAAAGCTGTCAAAATTTGGGCAGTGTGGGTATATTCATTCTTAATCATATTAATAATATCCACCACATACAAAGGTCACATTCTCAGAGTAGCTACCTGCAACTGCAGAAGATCCAGCTCTTGCACCATACGTAACAGTTGCACTCTCAGATGTAGATTGTGAGCCGTTCTGATACAAAATCAACTGTGCACCTGCGACGCCTCTATCTAATGCGCCAAATGTCCCTGCGGTACCAGTACTGAAGTCTGAAGATACTGCGGCTGAATCTGCACCATCTGGATCAGAGACCGTCATTCCAAAGCCTTCTGCTCCTACGCCTGTGAGGTCGATGGTTCCACTACCTGTTGATGCAATTAAATATGCGCTGGGAGCTACTTTGTAAAGACCTGCATCTGTAGATCCATCACCTGTACCGTATGCTGCCCAGTAGTATCCACTGGTTGTGGTAGATGTGCTAGTAGAGATTTCGTGTGTAATTGTTGAGTATGATCCACCTGGATACAAAGAACCGAGGTTTACACTGTTTGAGCTGATTGTACAGTTTACTGATGGTACTGAAGAAACAGTTGCAGAGATTGTAACGGTATCGTTTGATACTAGGTAGACTTTGAATGTTCCTGAGTCTATGGTTGATCCATTTTTTGTTTCTACTGTTACTTCGTGTTCTCCCGCAGTGTCGTCTGTCCCAAGCACACCTGCAGAAGATCCATTGGCAAGTTTTACACCATATGTAGTTCCACCGGTTAGTGCTCCGACATTAGAAATAGTTATTGTATCAACAGATGACGATCCAGATCCTTGTGTACATGCTGCGGATAGGGCAGTGCCGGAATCTGGTAACGCACTGTCGATTGCCCAATTTGTTGTTGAGAGATCTGCAATGGATGAAGCTACTGAGGTAACAGTTAATGAACCTGCAGTTCTACACCAGTTGGCATCATCATTGTCTGGGAAGGTTATGGTGACTGTTCCTCCGGAAGGAATAGTTTGACTTGTATCAATTGCGAAGACATATTCTACAGTGGCGGAAGAGCCATTAATATTTGCCTGTATTCTACTGAGGTAGAAATATACTGCACTTAGAGCATCGGCCTTAGATACAAAAGCGGGATATATTGATACCAGAATAATGGAAAAAAGTACCGCTATAACGCCAGATGTGGTTGTAAAATGTTTCTTCATTTTGTAGGGCAGAAATAATATAGTAGGGACATTAATACATCTAATAATCTACCGAAATCCATATCCCTTGTCAAATGGTTAATACCTTGGTACTAGGATAAAATAGATCTCTTCGGAGTAGTCTGTTGCAGGGGTTCGACTAGTAGATGCTCTAGCTTTCAAATACATCGCTACACGACCATTATCTATAGGACCGTCTCCATCATATACTTTGTTCGCAGTGGTTGAAACTGCACCCACCGTATTTATACTTCCTGCATAATTGCTTTCGGCTGTAAGGTCTCCAAGATATTCTGAGGTGTCATTCGCGACGTAGTAGCTTTGGAGTCCAAAACCCTCTGCCACTTGATCAAGATTTGCATTGGCGGACGAGATGGTTTGTGTGGTGGTAGTGCTGTAGAGTCCTCCATATTTACCAAACTCAATAACTGCAACTCCACCTGTTGAGTTGCTTGTAATATCCATCCACACCAAACTGGATGCTGTTGTTGCTGCGGCTCCTGCCATTAGGTCATAGTCACCAGAGAATGAGATGGTATATGGTGAGGATGTTTCTGTATCTGTTCCACTTGTTGGTGCGATATCGATATCAAAAAATATATTTCCACTTCCTGTGGTTGTACTTGTAGCTATACTGTAATCAGATTGTGTAAAATCCCCGCTGAGTGCTGAGATACGGACGTAGTAGAGGGTGCTGGCCATTAATCCTTGTATAT
>CAZNJV010000014.1:0-14773 GCA_964573565.1 uncultured Candidatus Saccharibacteria bacterium
TCCAACCTGAGGAGAATGCTACAGGGATACTAGATTTTAGATTGTATCCTGGGATAGTAACTGTACCTGCATTATTGGCATATATGAGGTACCCTCGACCTGGGACGATAGAGAAATCTGTTCCTGTACATGTATCACTGGTACATGAGTATGCTTCATACCATCTTCCTCCATCGAATGTAGAGATGTATTTTACATCTACGCCATTCTCGGATGCTTGTGCTATTACATCACTTGCCATATATGCTCCAGAATCTGTATTGGTTGGAACAAAGTCGAAAGATACGATGTTAATTCCTTCTTCTATATTATATTCCTGTGCTGTTGTTTCTTGTTCATATGATATTTCATATGCATTAGCACTTAATACAATATCCTCGTCCGCGGTTGGGTTATCAAAGTCTGCAGGTGGTTGGAACCCCTCTTTCCCATTAGCTTCTATATAGAACATTTTGACATTTGTGCCATTTGTATTAGAAGTTGTGACTTGACCACCATCTATTTCAAAGCTGTATAACCCAGTTTCGGGAAGATAGAAACTATACACACTGTCTTCTGTAGATTCCGTTGCGTATGCTTTCTTAATAATGTGTTCCAAGACTGAATATATCAAGGATTCTCCACTAGAATCTCTGCAATCTACGAAGTATTGATTTTTCCCTTTCCAAGCGTCTGATACATCAGCTTGTTTAGAATTAGCTTGATATACATCCCCACCCATCGCTTCACAAATTTTCTCGCAGCCATCGCCTTGCAATGACATACCATCAGATCTGTTAGAAGAACACTCTTTTAATTCTTCCATTGCTTCATCTTGTAAGGAGGGTGAGTTATCTATAAGCTCCTTAATCCTACCTTTAGAAAGGATCCAAGGATCAATTTCTTCCATAGACATAGCAACCTCTTCCCCTGGCTTCAAATGATAGTAATCATCGTATATTTTTTCACATTTAGACATATTCTCAAGTTCAACTTCTCCACTCTCACAAATTATAGTACATCCATAGCCATCTTCTCCTCTGGTGACAGAGCAAGCCTCATCTGGTTTGGTATCTTCATATTCCGCAGGGCATAAGTTATTTGTTGGATATTTTTTGCAATAGGCAATACAGCTGTTTGAGTCGCTATCCCTGACACAGGGATTCACAAGATTATCACCGCCATTATCGACAGAGCATGATCTAGTATTCTGTACCCATTTCAAGCAACCATCATTGTCTTCTTGGCAATGTTTATATGCACCTGCATAAACCGGTTCACACGCACCCTCGTCATAACAAGCAGACGCGCTTTCGCACTGATTTCCATTACCGCCCTCCGTTGCTGCTGGTTGTCCACACTTTTTTGGCTTCTTTCCACAACCAGAATTAACAACACAATATTCCCCTTTACTATTACAATAGTTTGTCTGATTTTGAGCGCCAGCAATGTAGTCCAGTTCATTATTCAAAATAGAATCTCCTGCCGTAGCCATCGTCTGCGCCTCAACTTCATCAAGACCATTCTGACCTGCAAAAACCTTATAACAGTTGCCATAGCCTATTTTCTTACAATCAGCAGTTCCATTCTTAACTTCTTGTACTTGCTCTTCCGTCATCCAGCTAGGACAATTTGGACAACTCTGGGAAGTCGCATAAGCACTCAATACGAACCTATTAAAAAGAGATTGCACATTGTTAGTGCTCCTTGTTACAACAATATCAAAAGTCGTTACCTCAAAATATCCAAAAACATGTTCCTCCTCTGCACTTTCTCCATAATTGCTGTATTTTGCCTTAATCCTAAAAGTATCATTCCCTAATTCTAGTGGAAGAATATTCCCACTAGAATCCCTTATACTAGAAGCATCCAAATACCAACCGCCATCATCACTCGTGGTGCTACTATACAAGACACTATCCTTCTCCTCGCTACCGTCTCTAAAAGTAATATATACAAGACCATCCCTCGAATAACTACCATCATCCCCAACTACCCTACCAAAAATAGGCATAGGTTCCTTAACTTCCTCCAACAAAGAGAATGTCTTTACAGAAGAAACATCGCTCTTAAAACTCCAAATACCATCACCCATTGAGAAGTAGTATGTACTCTCTGGATCTAAATCCTTAATCGTTACACTATGCGTATAGTACTTACCCATACCAGTAACCCTGGCATCCTCACAATCAAAATTCTCTCCACTAACACTAAAATTCTCATCCTTAGTCTCACTAGCATTCTTGTTAAACTCATTAACACAAGCCGTCTGTGCATCACTCACATCCCTATCATCATATCCAATATGGGAACCAATAATTCCTAAAGGACCAGGAAGTACACTCTTATCCTTCCTGTAATAAACAACACCATTCATCTGAGAAGATGTCGTCCAAGTTATAGTAGCAGAAGAATCAGTTATATTTGTAACGACAATATTCTGAGGTTTAAAAGCAATAGATCGATATACATAATATCCGCCCCAACCAAGTAATCCCAATACAATGATCAAAAGAACAATCTTAGAAATAGTTCTCAGTACCTTTATTGTTTTTATACCCATAAGAGCAGATTAATAATTAAGAAATATATACATATATAAAACAAAATAATGGGAGATATGTCAAATAATGGTATAATCACCACATGCAAAAATATTTTGTAAGACACAAACTAACAGTAGGAGACATAACTCACCTATCCGATTCGGACAGCGAGCTCTTAATCAAGTCTGGGAAAGCGAAAATAGAAGATGTCATAGAAATAGAAACATACGAGAACAGATATCTCGCACAAGTAACAGATATATCCAAAAACTCAGTAGAAATAGAAGTCTTAGAAGAATTAGGACAAAGGGAGAGAATTTACACCCCCAGTATTACGATAATTCAGTCCCTCAGTAATGACTCAAAATTCAACTACTTCATAGAAAAAAGCGTAGAGATTGGTATAGAAAAAATATTACCTGTAGAGAGTAGATATTCACTAAAAACCAAAAACAAAGCTATCAAGGACTATGGACTTTGGAGCAAGATCGTAAGGGATGCAACAGAACAATCTAGAACACAATTCCCTACAATCATAGAAAAGCCGATGAATATAAAAGATTTACTAAAATACAACTTTGAACCAAACGCCTTGAAACTATGCCTCGCCACAGAAAATGTAGATACCCAATATCTGACTGATCTTAAGATTGAAAAGCAACCAACATACATAGCCATCGGACCCGAAAAAGGATGGAGTTCATCAGATATTGAAGTATTCAAAAATTTAGACTTTACATTTGTAAAATTAAAAGGGAATATCTTAAGAACAGAAACCGTAGGGCTAGTAATTGGAAGCATAGTTAAATACATAAAGGGAGAAATATAATGAGAAAACCATTAAGAAGCAATTTTAAAAAATCTAGAAAACCACAAGCTCCTACAAGAAAGGTCTTCTTTACGAAAGAAAATCTCTTTGTATCCAGGATCGCCAGTATATTGATGATCCCTAAGCAAAGAGTAATCGGAATATTCTCCCAGAGAGCAATTACAACAATTAGATTAAATCCTCTTAAGGGTAACGTCGAAGAAACAAAAAAATCATTAGAAGCTAAAGGCTACGAATTAGAAGCTATTGAATGGGACAAGTATTCATATTTCATTAGGAATCATGATAAATCGGAGGTATCTCAAACACTAGAATACCAGGATGGGAAATTCTATATCCAAAATCTCTCAAGTATTTTAGATACTTTAGTTTTAGATCCAAAAGAAGGAGAAAATATCCTTGATATGTGTGCTGCTCCAGGAAGTAAGACTACACATATTGCAGCTATAACTAACAACAAGGCAAATATTCTTGCTAACGATGCAGATATGAGCAGAGTTAACTCTTTGAAAAATGTTTTGAATCAATTTGGTGCTAAGAATGTCAAAGCGACATTTAGCGATGCAACAGAATTTGGTAAAAAATATCCTGAATATTTTGATAGAGTGCTTTTAGATGCACCATGCAGTGGAGAAGGAATGATATATATGAACAGTATGAAGCCACTAAGATTCTGGAGTTTGGAGAAGATAAAGAGGTGTAGTTTCCTTCAGAGAGACTTGATAATGTCTGCATTTAGGACATTGAAGAAAGGTGGAACCATGGTCTACTCTACCTGTACATTAGAACCGGAGGAGAATGAGGGTGTAATTACAGATCTTTTAGAACATTTTCCAAGTGCAAGTATTGAGGAATTAGGAGTAGAGATTAACAACAAGAATGTAATGAGTGGAATTACAAAATGGAGTGGTCATCTTTACAACCCTGCTGTTAAGAAGACTCTAAGAATCATTCCTAACAGCAAGATGATGGGTTTCTATATCGCTAAGATAAAGAAGAATTAAAATTCCTCTTCGGTATTCTCAGCTTTCTTTTCTTCTTTCTTTCCGTCTAAGTTCTTCATACTGAGTTTGATCTTACCCATGTTATCAATTCCAACTACTTTGACTTTTACAACGTCACCTTCGTTGATGAATTTTCTAACATCTTTTACAAACTCATCTGATAGTTCAGATACATGGACCAATCCAGAGATTCCAGGTGCAAGATCAACAAATCCACCATATGGCATTATGGATGCAACCTTTCCTTCGTAGATCTCACCGATTACTGGTTTGAAGTCATATTTTCTGATTATTGAAACTGCTTCGTCAATTGATGCTTGAGATGTAGCGTAAATATTTACGGTACCATCTTCTTCAATTTCGATCTCAGCACCAGTTCTCTCAGAAAGTTCTCTGATATTCTTTCCGCCTGGCCCTATGATTTCACCTATCTTGTCTACTGCAACCTTCTCCTGAGCTACTCTTGGTGCGAATTCGGACAAAGTTGTTCTAGCTTCACCAATTGTTTGGCTCATTGTATCTAAGATCTTTAATCTTGCTTCGTGGGACTGTTTGAATGTCTGCTTTACGATATCCATGGATAGACCTTGTGTCTTAGTATCCATCTGTACTGCGGTTACACCATCTGCTGTACCTGCGATCTTGAAATCCATATCACCATAGAAATCTTCTACACCTTGCATATCTGTAAGGACTTTAAAGCTTCCATCTTCTGCTGTGACCAACCCACATGCAATACCTGCAACTGGTTTTCTAATTGGAACACCTGCTGCCATCAATGACATTGTAGATCCACAAACAGATGCCATGGAACTTGATCCATTCTCTCCTTGAATCTCACTCATCACCAAAAGTGTATATGGGAATTCTTTCTCAGATGGGATTACTGGTACCAATGCTTTTTCAGCTAACATACCATGGCCAATAGCTCTCCTACTTGGTGCGAATTTTATTCTGTCACAGATTCCATATGCAAATGGTAAATCATTGTAGAAATGCATGTATCTTTGTTCTCTTTCTCCTTCCATATCATCAACTAATCGGACATCTCTTAAGCTACCCAAAGTTGCGATTGTTAAAGTCTGAGTTACACCTCTTGTAAACAGTGCGGAACCATGTACCCTTGGAAGTAAATCTACCTCTGTATATAGTTCTCTGATCTCGTCTATTGCCCTGCCATCGACTCGTTTGTTCTCTTCAACAACGATCTTTCTTAGAGCCTTCTTCTGGAGATAGTCATATGCTTCTGCAATGTCTGCATTGCTATATGTCTCTCCAAATTTCTCAAATAGTTCCGATTTTGTAGCTTCATGAACCTTCTCATTTGCATTTACAAGATTCTCTTTGATTCTCTCTTCACCTAAAAATTCTTTGACTCCAGAAAGTAATTCCTCTGCAACTTCATGCTTTGGATATTCCTTTGCTTTCATCTCTAGTTTTCCTAAGAATTCCTTCTGAGCTTCGATCCATGGTTTCATCAATTTCAAAGACTCTTCCATACCACTTATGATTTCATCATCAGAAACTTCATAGCATCCTGCATCAATCATAGTAAATGTCTCTCCATCACCTGCGACTACATAGTTCATTTTCTCTTCTGGAGAGGTTAAGTCCATAGACTTAAGGACATTCTTAAGTTGTCCATCAACCATTCCCATTCTGACACCTGCGATAGGGCCATTGAATGGTGCAGATGAATACATCAAAGCTACAGATGCAGCATTGATTGCCAAAAGTGCAGGATCACATTCGCCATCATATGACATTACTGTCACGATTAAGTTCAAATCATTTCTGTAATCTTTAGGGAATCTTGGTCTGATTGCTCGATCTATCATTCTTGCCTTTAATATGGCATCATCACTTGGGAATTTCTCCCTCTTAACAAATCTCGAACCACTAATCTTGCCCGAAGCATAGAATTTCTCTATATATTCAACTGATAGTGGGAAAAAATCTGATTCTTGTTTTGGAGTAGCAGTATTAACGTTAACTGTGATAACTGTATCTCCCATTCTTGCAAGAATTGCAGCTTCAGATCTCAAAGCTAGCTTACCTGTTTCGAAAGTACATTTTTTACCTTCAATTTCAAACTCGTGTTTAACTTCTTTAAAAAGCATTTTAATTATTTAATTGTAAAATTTAAATCTAGACGATATACGTCCACTAATATATATTGTTTGGAAAGTTTTTACAAAGAAAGAGGATAAAGGTAATTACACCTTTAATTTCTTTGATAGTTCGCTGTATCTATCAGCTTCGTTATCTTTAAGATACTGTATTAATCTTCTTCTCTTACCAACCATCTGTAACAAACCCCTTCTGGAATGATTATCTTTTTTGTTGTCCTTCAAATGCTCACTTAATTTCTCAATTTGGGAAGTGAGTAAAGCAATTTGAACCTCTGGAGAACCAGTGTCGCCTTCATGAATTCCGTATTTATTTATTGTTGTTTTCTTTTCTTCTGCTGTTAGTGACATATCTAATTCTAGATTATCATTATGTTTTCTTAAATACAAGCAAAGTCCATAAAAAAGGACAAGGATTATTGTATAATTTTATAGGACATCTGTCAAGCACTATAAGTAGTGGGCTACTTAACTACCTTAAAACAGTATATCTCATCTCCCTCTCTGGCTTCAATATTTGAGTCAAACTGTATACCACACTCAAAGCCAGATTTTGCCTCTGTTACAATATCTTTGTTAATTCTCAAAGATTTAATTTTGGCATTTCCAATGATTTCATCATTACGCACAATATCGCATCTACAATCTCTTTTCATGATGCCATTCTCTACCTTACTTCCAAAAACTTTAGAACCGTCAGAAAGTACAAAAATCGCTTTAACTTTTGCCTTCCCAATCTCTTCTTCTGCATCTTGGGGCAAAGACATCATAGATATAACATCATTCACCTCTTCTAGAAGTTTGTAGATAATGTCATAAGTTCTCACAAGTATCTTGTTCTTCTTTGCATATTCATTCACTCCACTTTCCATACCTACTTCGAAACCTAAAACGATAGCTTTTGATACACTTCCCATCTCTACATCTTGGAGAGTAATATTACCAACCCCAGACTGGACAATGTTTACAGAATACCCCTCTTCTTCAACCTTGTTTAAGGCATTTTTCAATGCTTCAAGTGAACCTTCTGAAGAACTTTTAACAATTACATTAAAAAGCTTATCCTTACTTACCTGCTCATCTCCAAAAAAATCATCAAAGGAAGCATCTTCTGTTAAAGATTCTGCTGATACTTCTTTGTACATGGATTTAAGTAATTTTTCATCCTTGTTCTCAAGTACAAATACCTCTGTTCCAAGTTCCAAGAGATTTGAAACACCCAATATCTTTCCACCACAGCCACAATCTAAGAGACACAAGTTACTGTTATCTTCAGATATGACTCCTTTAACCTTCTCTATGAAATATTCTTTTCCCATTCTGTAGCCAAAGAGATCACCTTCGCAAATATGTCCTTGTGTTAATGCCAGTGTCGAAACGTTTCCTTTTGATCTATCTTTTATGGATTCTAATACAAATGCTTTACCCAAAATCCCTTTTGGTAATTCTTCTCTCTCCTGTAATCCTTCTACCTCTGCAACAAGAAGTATCAAATCTAATAATTCAGAGATATTCTTACCTGTCTTGCCTGATACTTCAATAACTGGAACATTTCCACCCAATCCTTCTACCTGGATACCGTTGCTTACAAGCTCTCGCTTAACTTTAGGGATATCTACATCTGGTAAATCACATTTGTTGATTACTACGATTGGTTTGGCTGTAGAACGATTTATAATCTCAATGGACTCTTTTGTCTGAGGTTGTACTCCATCATCTGCAGCTACAATTAACAAAACGATATCTGCAATACTTCCACCTCTAGATCTCATGAGATCAAAAGCTTCATGGCCTGGTGTATCTATGAATGTAATCTTCTTGTCGTCTTTTACATTAACTGTGAAAGCCGAAACCTTCTGAGTAATACCACCAGCTTCGCAACTTTGAACATTACTCTTTCGAATATTGTCTAGTATCGTGGTTTTTCCATGGTCAACATGCCCCAATATCGTCACGATTGGAACTCTACCACACCCATGAGTTGTGCCGACATTTTTCTTAGACATGTTTTAATTTTTTAAATTATTCCTCTTTTGCAGGAGCTTCCTCAGCTACAGGACTCTCTTCTACGACTTCTCCTGTAGTATCAGGCTCTGCTGTTACATTCTCTTCAGCAGCTGGTACTTCCTCTGTTACGATTTCTTCTGTGTTTGGTGTCTCTTCTGTTACGTTCTCTTCAGTTACAGGGGTTTCTTCTTTTTCCTCTACCTTGTTGATACCATTTCCAACAATATCAATCTTGAATCCGGTCAACTTCCATGCCAATCGGACATTCTGTCCTTCTCTACCGATAGCTAATGATAGCTGATCTTCATCAACAGTTACAGTAGCTGTATCTTCTTCAATCTTTACAGATGCAATCTTTGCTGGGCTTAATGCATTTGCAACGAATTTCTCTTGGCTCTCATCCCATTCGATGATATCTATCTTCTCTTCACCGATTTCATTCATCACATTTGCGATACGGATACCTCTCTGGCCTACGCATGATCCAATTGGATCTACACCATCTTGGTGAGAAACAACTGCAATCTTACTTCTAGATCCAGCTTCTCTTGCAACAGCCTTTACCTCTACAACTCCTGATTCAATTTCAGGAACCTCAAGTTTGAAAAGCTCAATTAAGAATTTAGGCTCTGCTCTTGATACTATGATTTGTCCATCATCAATGGATTTTAACAATACTTTGTATCTTTCGCCCAATCTGTAGAACTCATTAGAGATCTGCTCTTCCTGAGGCATGATTGCTGTAGCTTTTCCAATTTCAAATACAACCTGTCCCTTTTGCATTCTCTGCATCAAAGCACTAAATATCTCTCCTACTTTGTCGTTAAATTCAACCAATACTGCTTCTTTCTCTGATTCTCTCATCTTTTGTAATATGACCTGCTTTGCAGTCTGTGCAGCAATTCTTCCAAAATCCTCAGCAGGCATTTCCAACTGAATACTGTCCCCGACCTCTACATTTGGAGAGATCATTTCAGCATCAGATACGGAGATCTGCATATTGTCATCTGCAACTTTTGCAACAACCTCTTTGGTTGCAATTAGCTTAAACTCACCTGTCTCTCTATCTAATTCAACCGTGAGGTTTGCACCCATCTTCTCTTCTTCCTCTTCAGAAAGATTCAAATTCTGGAATTTTTCTTTTTTGTAAGCAACAAGTATTGCAGCTTCAAGCGCTAAGAAGATTTCTTCTTTGTCTATTCCTCTTTCTGCAGCTATTTGATTTATTGCAGCAACAAATTCTGATGTCATTGCCATAGTTTTTAGTGTTTAAAAATTATATTTAAAATAGTACTTTCAAAAAAAAAGGTGAGAATTCTCATCCTCACCCTCCTCTTTGTATAACTTTCAATAGGTAGTATAGCACAATCAAGAGATCAGATCTAGGTCTTACTGTTTATAAATTTTTAATCTCGCTATTTATTTCCTGAATCCTCTCCCAATTACTTGTTAAGAACTCCCTATCTGTTTGATCTGTTAATTTCTCAACTGCGTCTTCGTATGAGAACCAATCCGCTTCTTTGACATTTTCATCTACAGGTTTAAGCTCTCCTGTGTAATCAGTTTGAAACAGAAACATATGGATTTCCATAGGGTACGCACCTGGAGTATCCTTTGTAATACCTGATGGATATCGTTCATAAACTCCTAATTCATCAACAGAGGAGAATTCCGTCAAACCAGTTTCTTCTAAAACTTCTCGTTTTGCTGCAGTAATATAATCTTCTCCTTCATCAACCCCACCTCTTGGGAATCCCCAGAGATGTTCATTCGCCAATGCAATTTTGCCATAAGAATTTAGAACTATTCCACCAGCTCGATACGATTTCATCAAATTAAAAATAATAAATTATTTTTGCTTTATCTTAGAAAGTAGCTTCCCTAGTCTGTTTGGAGTGTTAGGAAGATATGTAGTTTCAAGGATACTTCCATAGTTTAACATCTTCATGAGGACTCTTTCTGTACCGATAGCGAATCCTCCGTGAGGTGGACATCCATATTCAAAATATTCTAGATAGTCTTTTAACTGTCCATCTAATGCCATACCTCTCTCGGTTGCATTTGCTTTTAATTCTTCCAATCTATGTTCTCTTTGTGCACCAGTCGTTATCTCAATACCTTTCCAGAATAGGTCATAGCCCATTGCTAGTTTGGTATTCTCTGGATTCTTCATATGGTAGAAAGCTCTTCTTGCGTGTGGGTAGTCTATGACGAATACAAATTCACAACCTGTTTCCTTCTCCATTATCTCTCCCATTGCTCTCTCTTCTTCTGGTGAAAAGTCTCCTGTATCTTTACTTTCTACTCCTGCTTTTGCTAGCTTTTCTTTAGCTTCTGCAACTGTGAGATATGGGAAGTCTCCTTCTGGGACTTTGATATCTACTCCAAATATCTCTTTTATCTTCTCTCCATATTTTGCTTTTACATCAGTAAGCATTTTCTTAAGCATCTCTTGTTCGTAATGACATACATCTTTGTATGAATCTATATATGCCATCTCCACATCGAAGCTTGTATATTCGGTTAGATGCCTTGTTGTGAATGATTTTTCTGCTCTGAATACAGGTCCCATGTTAAAGACTCTTTCTAGGTCTGATGCCATTCCCATCTGTTTATGGAATTGTGGTGATTGTGCTAGGTATGCTTTTCTATCAAAATATTTTACTTCAAATACGTTTGCTCCTGATTCACTTGCGGCACTGATTATTCTTGGTGCATTGATTTCTACAAATCCGTTATCTATACAATATTGTCTGAATGATGCTCCCATTGTTGTAGCTACATCCATCATGAGTTGATTTCTCTTGCTTCTGAGGTCCACCCATCTGTAGTCTAATCTTTTGTCTAATGCTGTTACGTTGTCTACATGTTCTCCTTCTATGGAGATTGGGAGTGGTGCTTTGGATAACGAGTCTATTTTTAGTGTCTTTATTCCTAATTCATATCCGCATGCTACTTGTTTTGCTTCTTTTACTTCTCCTGTTATGTCTACTATGGATTCGAGGGTTAGGGTTTTTGCTGTTTTAAATACTTCTTCATCTCCATACCATGCTACTGTTTGTACTATTCCTGATCTGTCTCTTACCATTATGAACAATATCTTTCCTTGGTCTCTTACTGTGTCTACTCTTCCTCTTATTCTTACTTCTTTTCCTATGTGTTGTGAGAGTTCCCCTATATGTGTTCTTTCCATATATGTGATGAAATATATTAATTACAGGGAATTATATCATATATCTTAGTAAGATTATCTTCCATTTTTATCTTTGTTTCTGCAAATCGATGATAGTTTGCAAGTGACTTTTGCATTTAGAATTATTCCCCAGAACCGATTGCTTACATTGGATTGCGGTAGTAGTAAGTGAGCAGCAAGCTTTTTCCGATAGCAGTCCTATAAATTTCGCAGTATCTCCTAATTCCCAATCATGAAGTGGCTTCTCCACATCTTCTACCATAGAGTTAACAATACTTGTTGGAAGTAGGAGAAAACCAGCAAAAATATCCGCCTCCCTTTCAACCATCTTATATGTATAATCATCAAAATCCTGCATCTGAGAAAGGTATTCCTCTACAGAGTTGCATTGCCCTAGGATATCCCTATGTAAGTTAAAGTGTCCTAATTCGTGTGCAAGAGAGAATAACAATCTTGACCTTCGTCCGTCATTTGCAAACAAGTTCTCCTCAACTACAATCTGCTTACGATTGGCAGTTAAGAAAGCTTCTCCATAATAATCGGTTTTTAAATTGGGCTCTACAACTAACTTGAGTCCGCAGGAGATTTCTAAAATACTTTCAACTTGGATAGGCAAACAAATCTTCCCTGAATAATAAGCATCTAATATAAGATTCGCTTTATTCTCTATTTCCTTATCGGGTATTCTTGTTTTTGTCATTGTCATTCGAGCCTGGGGTAGTAACTGCTCTAACTAAAGCTTCCAAATCACCAGCTGTAACATCCTTCATTCTTGCCTTCCTACAAAATGCAGGCAATATTCCCATATTAGACTGCAAATCTTGAGGGATCTCCCCTCGACTAGTGTCAGCAAGATCTGAGATATATTTGTAATCTTCAGAACCGTCTTTAATATTCAAAGCTTTAGCTATCGTTTTAAGGAACTCTTCCCCTTTTGGCACTGGTAATAAATTATTTTCTAATTTACTGATCTTTGCAGGGTCTAAGTTATTTGCTCTACAAAATTCTCGCAAAGTAACTCTCATACTCAATCGCTCTGCATTGAGCATATCACCAAAAGAACTATAATTTTTCATAATTTTATAAATTAAGGCAGTAATTAATTTATGTTTACCAGTATAATCCAAAATAGTCGCCGTTGTCAATATTCAACAACACATTACTTCTTCCCCAACTCCTCCCACAACTGTTTCTCTCTCCTATCTAACTTAGTAGGAACATTCAAATTTACTCTCACATAATGATCACCTCTCTTACCACCATCATTAAGAATATATGCACCCTTACCCTTAATCCTAAAAATAGTACCAGATTGAGTACCCTTAGGAATCTTTAACTTAACATCCCCAGCCACAGTCTCAACCATAATCTCACCACCCAACACAGCCATAGGAATCTCGATATCAGTCTCAGAATAAATATCATTACCCCTTCTCTCAAACAAATCTGAAGCCTCAACCTCTATCTCCACATACAAATCTCCCGAAGGAGTACCATTCCTACCAGCATTACCACCATTCCTGAACCTCAAAACCATACCATCATACGAACCCGCAGGGAACTTAACAGTAACCTTCTCTGTCTTTGTCTTAACCCCAGTACCTCCACAGCTACCACAAGGAGACTTAATAGTCTTACCAGTACCATGACACTTACTGCAAACACTCATAACAGCAATCTGACCCAATATAGTGGATCGGACTTGTCTCTCCTGACCAGTACCATGACACACAGAACAAGTCTCTACCTTACCATCCTTACTACCACTACCATCACACACATCACAAACCACATCTCTCTGTACATTAATCTTGTATTCACCACCCTCCATAGCCTCCATGAAATCTAATTTCACCCTATACCTAATATCACTACCTCTCTCTTCCCTAGCCCTCTGGTTACCACCAAATCCAAAATCAAACCCACTGTTTCCACCTCCAAAGAAAGAATTAAAAATATCACCCATATCAAAAGGAGTACCACCATTAAAACCACTAAAATCTGAATATCCACCACTACTACCAGGATTAAAACCAGCAGTACCTGCAAAACCATACTGATCATACGCAGACCTCTTAGACTCATCAGACAATACCTCATATGCCTCCTGTACCTCCTTAAATTTCTCTTCAGCACCATCATCCTTATTAACATCCGGATGATATTTCTTAACAAGCTTTCTGTAAGCCTTTTTAAGTTGGTCCTGTGTAGCTTTTTTCTCTACTCCTAATACTTCATAGTAATCTCTTTTTTCCATAGCTCATCATTTTAGCAAACACAATTTTAATTTGCTAGTACGAAACCAAAAATTTAGAAATTCGATTACCCCTGCTTGCTTCTCTTCTTAATCGTATTTTTCACCCATTCTTCCGGATCTATACCCATCTTGTTACAGAATGCAAATACTAAGGTAAGCAAATCTCCGACTTCCTCAGGTATTGGATCCGTATCTCCAATACTCTTCTTGTATCCAGGATGTTCTGCTAAAAATCTAGCACTAATCTCACCTAGCTCTTCTTGCATAGCTATGAGAAGAAGTTCTGGAGCCGTATCCCATCCATTATTTTTGTACATTTCCCTTACTTTTTCCTGCAGTTCTTTCATATACAAAAAACTCATTTTAATACATACAGTATACCGCACAATTATCAAGAAATCTGGTAATATATCACTATGGAAAATCCCCACTGGAATATACAAACCGAAGACCAAAACAAAATTAAAAAAACAAGAATATGGATCTCTGCAATATTTGCAGGCATTGGGATAATTATCATAGCAAGCCAAACAATACCACTAGCCAAATCATATATTGATGGATTGATAGAACAGATAAGAGCAGATTCCAAAGTGGAACCAGTACCAGAATCATACAAAACATATATAGAATCGCAACTCGCATACTATGACCCAGGCAAAAGCTACTTTGCAAATCTAACATCAGAACTTGGAGTATTAGGTACATCCCAATACTACGATGTAACTACACAAACAGAAAAAAATATCGTAGTCGACAAGGATTACACTGCATCCATGGCTATTAACATACCAAGCATAGGAATCACCAACATCAAGATCTCCCCCAA
>CAZNJV010000015.1:0-1145 GCA_964573565.1 uncultured Candidatus Saccharibacteria bacterium
AGGCTCATGAAAACACCACCTGTATGTAAAAATCCCGTTGGGCTAGGAGCAAACCTTAATACCATCGCACCTTCAGCAATTTCTCTCTTCGGGTATTTACTTTCAACCTGCTCAGGAGTTTCTTTCACATCTGGGAAAAGAATCTCTGCTAATTGGATATTTTCCTCTGGTGTTCTCATAATTTTGAAGGTAATATATATTGATACGATATTAAACTGTTGTTAAGATTATACCATGACGTTAACAGAAGCAGCATTCTGGACAAAAAGATTTGGAGTTATAGTGACAGCCGTACTTGTAATCTTTGGAGTAGTGGTAATAATTCTTGTATCCTCCAAGAGTAGCGATGCTCTTCCACAGTATATTTCTCCTAACTATGCATGCACAGAAAAGAAGGAAGAATTCTTGACTAATAAGTTGGATATTCCTACGCTTGATTTGGCATCTGGATCTGGAATGTATTTTGAACTTCAAACGGATTCTGGATTGGTAGATGCTTTGCCAGAGATTATAAATGTATACAAATTTGAGAATCCTACACAATCGCTCAGCTCTCAGGCAGATGCCAAGGCTTTGGCTACTAAATTAGGTTTCTCATCCGAGAAGATCACACGAAATGGTACAGAATCATATTCTTGGTCAGATACCAACAGGTCACTTACAGTGTATGCAAAGAATTTGAATTTTACAATGACTACAAAGACCGCATACATTAAACAGGTGGCACAAAGTGGTTCTATGCCGACAGAGCAAGAGGCTAAATCCATAGCTACAAACTTCCTTAGAGGTATCGGGTTTTCAGCAGATGACTATGGTAATGGGACTCCTAAAACAACTATGATTAGTATCAATCCCGATGGTTCATACTCTCAGGCTAATTCTCTCTCAGAGGCAGAGCTTGTGCGTGTAGACTTCAATCGAGAGAAATCTATGGTTACTATTCCTTCTAATGTTGTAGGTGCAGAGGCAATGGTAAATGCTTACAAGAAAAAACTCGGTGAGCCAAGCACGGAATCGATGATCATTAATGATGAGAAGATCAATATATATACGTTCAATACTGCAGTTACATTTTTGAATCCTACGAAGAGTAATATCTCTGTGTACGTAGGTGTCCAAGCAGACAAGACAGAAAAATATCTTTC
>CAZNJV010000015.1:1245-14459 GCA_964573565.1 uncultured Candidatus Saccharibacteria bacterium
TCTGGTGAGGTTATATTTAATAACGATACAAAGGGAGAGTTCGATTTCTACTATCCAGCGATAGATTATGATAATGTACAAAACAAAGTAGTACAGAAGGAACCAGAGACTGTACAAACTGATTCTACTAACTTGCTGTAGAGTGCCTCCACTCTTTTACCTGGAACTGTAGCGTCTCATTCCCATTCCATACATTGATATTGGGATACCCAATCACATCTATCTCATCATTTTCATTAAGCTTTTGGATATCTTCAAAACAGTTAAAAAGTACTAAGGTTAAGAGTTCTGTTCCGTTGCCTTTCACCATAAGTTTGAGATGTAGTTGATCCTTCCCAAGAGGATATTTTTTTACAATTATCAGGTTACCTAAAAATACCAATGGCTTAGAATTCCCATATCCGAATGGCTCCAATATCTTCATCTTCTCTACCAATGCTCTATCTACATTTTCTGATTGCAAGTTTAGATCGATGTTAATCTCTTTTTTCAAAGAGTTTTGATCTAAAGATTCATTGGCATATTTGATGATTTCTATTTTAAACTCTTCTATACTTTCCGTTTTTGCAGTAAATCCAGCCGCAAGTTCATGACCACCAAATCTTTCTAGATATGGGCTAAACTTTTCCAATGTTTGAGTTATGTTAAATCCTTTAACACTCCTTGCTGATCCCTTTATAACTCCGTCGTTATTTGTAGCTACCAATACAGGTTTGTAATATTCCTCCTCCAGTTTACCTGCCACAAGCCCTATGATTCCTTCATGCCAACCTTGCCCTACCAAAAATATCATACTGTCTGTATCTATCACATCCTTTTTCGCAGATTCCAATATCTCCATTGTCATCTGTTGCCTAGAGAAATTTACATTGTTAAGATCATTAGCTATTGTCTTACATTGCTCTTCATCATTACTCACCAGAAGCTTTACAGCTTCCAATGGTGACCCTATCCTTCCTGCAGCATTAATTCTTGGCCCTATGACATATCCTAAATGATATGTATCAATGTCTTTAAACTCTACACCCGCTCTCAGTGCTAACATCCTTAACCCTAATCTTTTTCCTTGGTGTATCTGCTTTAATCCATATTTTACAAATGTCCTATTTACACCGGTTAAAGGCATAAGGTCTGTGATGGTGGAGAGTGCAACGAGATCTAAACCAGGAGTCTCTTCGTTGATACCAGCATCCATCCCAGCCTCTGCTTTGATGGCCTGAATTAGCAGGAATACTACAGTAGTACCACAAATTTCTCGTTGAGGATATTCATGCTTGGGATACATCTGATGAACAAGTGAATATTTTTTGCTAACCTTAAATCCTTCCGCAGGTTGATGGTGGTCTGTTATGACAAAATCTAATTCCTTTTTTTCAATATATTGCTCAATTAGTTCTTTATCTCTTACACCACAATCCACAGAGATTAATAATTTTCCTCCCAGTGTAATGACATCATTCAACGATGATTCCGTAAGACCATACCCCTGATCCACTCTACTTGGGATGTATGGAACTACATCAATCTTCGTCTTTAAGTGATTCGCCAAATCTCTGTACAAAAAATTCCATAGTAAGCTAGTAGCACATATACCATCTGCATCATAGTCACCATGTATGACAATCTTCTTCCCTGTTTTTGCATATTCAAGAATCTTCTTTGCTGCATTAGCAGTATCAAATAGCTTGGTAGAATCTGGGATATCTTCAATTTTCGGATTTAGGAATTTCTCCTCATCCTCAATTCCCCTTCTCTTGAGAAGGTATTTTACAATATCCTCTTCCTGTATCTTTTCTGGAATATTCCAGTTGCTTTTACTTTCCAGGCTCATTGTTTATGAATTGCTCAATTAAATCCCAGTTGAAACCCTTTCTTCTTAAAAAATCTATCTTCTTCCTATCCCCCATTGTTATCTTTTCATCTTTGTATTTTTTGTAATATGTTTGTTTTAACAAACCATACTCATCTTCTACAAGGCTGTTAACTACTTCAGAGGCAATCTCTTTTGAAACACCTTTTACTACTAACTCCATAAGTAAAATATCCTTACCTCTCGGTTTGGTACGCATACGACTGGATACAAAAAGCTCTGCATATCTCTTGTCGTCTATATATTGATACTCATTCAGCTTCCCAAAAACTATCTCAGATATTTTACTAAAGTCTTCGCTATTCAATTCTTCAAACCATTTGCCCTTCTTCTTAAATGCTAATTCCTTGATATATTGTTTAACCTGTTTCTCTGTCTTAGGTGATCTTTCTAGAAAAGAGATTGCTCTATCGAAAAATCTATCTACCAGTTCTGTGAATTTCATATTTTCCAATGTCTTCTCCTCGACATCCTTTCCTGCATAAAGAGAATATTTGGCAATACTGTTTACAGATACTCCACAGTAAAAAAGGCCATCAACATATACACTGACCCTTGAGGGATCTTTCTTTTGAGATTCTAAAGCTGTAATCTTCATTCCCTATTTTACCTTCGCGAGCACCTCTTTCACAATCTTGTCTCGAAGCTTTGTATCTTTTTTCAAAAGCTCCGCAGCTGCATCTTTACCCTGTGCGAGTTGTGCATCGCCGTACTTTAACCAAGCACCTGCCTTCTCAACCACACCCTTGTCAATTGCTGCATCAAGAATACTACTCTCTTTGTCTATACCCATAGGGTAAATCATATTGAAAGAAGCTTCCTTAAATGGAGGAGCTACCTTGTTCTTAACGACCTTAACGGTTCTAGCATGTCCTATCACCTGCCCATCTTTCAAAATCTTGTCCTTCTGTCTGATATCCATTCTTACAGATGCATAGAACTTCAAGGCATTTCCACCTGTCGTAGTCTCTGGATTTCCAAACATCACACCGATCTTCATTCTTAACTGATTGAGGAAGATGATTGTTGTTCCTGTCTTGCTACTAATTGCTGTAATTTTTCTTAATGCCTGAGACATCAATCTTGCCTGTAACCCCATATGACTATCTCCCATATCACCTTCTATCTCAGCTCTTGGTGTAAGTGCTGCAACTGAGTCAACAACGATGACTCCGAATGCTGCAGATCTAACCAATGTTTCCAATATTTCTAAAGCCTGTTCACCAAAATCTGGTTGAGAGATGTAGAGATTGTCTATGTCTAATCCGATATTTTTAGCATAGAGAGGATCAAATGCATGCTCTGCATCTATGAATGCTACCGCATCGCCTTTTTTCTGTGCCTCTGTAAGGATATGTATTGCTAATGTGGTTTTACCTGAAGACTCAGGGCCATAGATCTCAATGATTCTACCTTTTGGAATTCCTCCTCCAAGCGCAATATCGAGTGAAAGCGCCCCTGTTGGGATTACCTCAATATCTACTTTCTCTTGGCTTCCAAGTCTCATAATTGAGCCTTTTCCAAACTGTTTTTCAATCTGAGAGACTGCTATTTCAATTGCTTTTTTCTTCTCATTATCTACAGAAGATACCGCTTCCTTTGGTGTTGGTGTATTAGACATTATAGATAGATACTATAAATTTAGAATATATTTTAGAATAACAAAGTAGACAGGTTGAGTCAAAGACCTTAATCAAATATGTAATGAACCGATAATATTTTTATATATAATTTTTGATAATTTCGCTTAGATTCTTAATCAAGTTCTCCCGGAGTTCTTCATCGCTTCGAATATACTTTGCCACCTCTATTTGTACAGATGGCACTCTCAATTTAGAAGCCACAAATTCTCCCAATGTCTCTTGCCCATTATCCAAGAATCTAAAAATCTCGATACTGATTCCATTAAGCTTTCCCTTGTTAAGCCCATCTTCTATCTCATATGCAAAGTTCAGTGATTTGCTAAATCTAGTAGTGTAGTACAACCCTAAATCATAGTCGCAATCTCTCAGTCCATGGATATCTATGAATCTCTCTATCTTGTATTTCTCTACAATCCTTCGCACCTCCTGTTTGTATGTATTCTTTCTCTCTTTGTGATAGTTTGGATCATAGTCACACTCATCAGAGAGATAAATCCCAAATGCACTGGTTTCAGCACATACCTTTTTAATTATTTCTCCTGTATATACCTCGCCGGGTTTGTATGATGCATTGAGATTTGGCCTTCTGTGACTGAATACATGTGGTGCAGATATTAAGACAGGCACCTTGCCTTCTATGACTTTGAATTGAGCAGTTTCCATAATATAAATTAACATATATTGAAGATGTTTTACAATTTGACCAGAGGATATGATTATGCAAAAATGGATATATATAAATTTATATTATATTTAACATGCGAAAGCTTTTAGCTTCTCTCCTTTTCACTTTCGTATTGTTCTTACCACTCTCCTTGGTAGCAGTAAAACCTGCTTTAGCACAAGAAGATTCGGTAACAACAACTGCGGATGATGAGTCTTACTACGATGACTCATATTACTATGATGACTCATATTATGAGGATTTGTATGATACATACAACGACTACTACTCAGACTATGGATATGACTATGACTATTCAACCGAAACAGCTGCGGGAGCATTTGCACGTATAACTGCGTTACTCTTCGGAGGTGCGATACTCTTCGTATCAATAGTTGTGGGTGTTGGTTCATATGTATACTGTTCTCTGGCTTTAATGAAAATTGCTAAGAGATTGAATCATGAGAACGCATGGTACGCATGGATTCCAATATTAAATATGGTTTTGCTTTTCCAACTTGGAGAGCAGAATCCTGTATTACTGCTTTTACTCTTGATCCCGGGGATTGGAGCACTAGTGGTTGGGATTCTTTCAATCATTGCTTTGATGAAGATTTGTGAGAAGAGAGGATATGACAAGGCATTGGGTCTACTCTCATTAATTCCAATTGCAAGTTATGTCTTGCTTGGAATCTTGGCTTGGGGTAAGAAAGAAGCATAAGGTAAACATATATTATGAATACATATGATGTCCCTGTTTTTAAAAAGACAGGCTTTGATAATGAGTTGTACAAAAGACTTCAAACAGAAGAGATTCTAAAGCGTCTTAACGGAATCTCTTCTGGGCATCTGTATTTAGAAATCGGAGGAAAGCTATTAAATGATCCACATGCAGCGCGTGTACTTCCAGGATTTGATCCTCAGGTGAAGATAGATATTCTAAGAAACTTAGGAATTCCTTTTGATATTGTATTTTGTATAAACTACAACGATATACTAGGAAATAGACAACTGAATAACAGGCAGCAAGACTATATTGAAGCCTCACTCAAGTTGTATACCCAAATTCAAAAAACGTTTAATGTAGTCCCAAAGCTTTGCATAAACAATGTAAAGCGAGATGATGAGGGAAATAGACCTGCTTACGAAAAAGCGCTACAAGAGCTTCGAGCGTACAGCCCAACCATATACCAGAGATATTTCATTAGCAACTATCCCGAAGATACCACAAATATTTTAAGTCCAAATGGCTTTGGAAAAGACGATACAATTCCGGTAGAGAATAAACTTGTTATAGTAACAGGCGCTGCATCAAATAGTGGAAAGATGTCTACATGCCTGGGCCTGGTATATCAAGATTCTCAAGTAGGAATGGAATCTGGATATGCAAAGTACGAGACATTCCCCATCTGGAATCTTCCACTAGAGCATCCCGTAAATCTTGCTTACGAAGCCGCTACTGCAGATATAGGAGACAAGAATGTCATAGATACATACCATCAACAAGCATATGGCGTTACTTCTGTGAACTATAACCGAGATATTGAAGCATTTCGTGTATTAAGTAAGCTCTCTTCATTAGGTTACAAATCTCCAACAGAGATGGGTATTAGTAATGCTGGGTTTGCCATAACTGATGATGAAGTGGTCTCAATCGCAGCACTAGAAGAGATCAGAAGAAGAAAAGAATGGTACAAGGAAGTCTACAATCATCAACAAACTTGGATTAAAGTATGTGAAGAACTCGAGCTAGACGCTTTAAGGTATATTAAAACAAAGAGCTACGATCCTCATCTTCAGATTGTTTAAGCTCCAACTGAGGCATATCCTCTGTCCCTGCCGCCAATCCTTCCTGCTTCACCTTATCCACCCGCTTTATCAACTGATTAAATCTAGTTGTACTAACAGTATCATATTGTTTCTGCAGGGAATCTATCTTCTCCCCTACCTTAGAAAAAGACTCTGAGAAGGTATCGAACTCTTTCTCAAATGCCTTAACATGTCCAATGATATTGTAAATATTCTTCTGTACTCTAAAATTCTCATACGACTGTTTTACCATTCTCAATATTGCAGTAAAACTAAATGGCCCTGCCAATACAATCTTCTGAGTAATAGCCTCCTGGGAAAGCTCCGGCATTTTTTCATAGATATATGAGAAGATCATCTCGTTAGGAATGAACAAGATAACAAAATCCACAGTCTTGTCCTCAGGATTGATGTAATCTCTAGTAGTAACCTGTTTCATTTTCTCCTTCACATCTCTCTCAAACTGTACTCTAAACTTCTCCTTTAATTCCTTGTCATCTGTCTCTGTCATCTTTTGTAAGTTAGCATATGGGAATTTGGAATCAATATTTATTCTTGTTCCATCAGGTAAAAATACACAGAAATCAGGTCTAGTTTCAGAACCAGCCTGCTCTTTATTAAATTCATAGTCCACCCCTCTTACAAAACCCGCCATCTTCAAAAGATCATCTGCAACCTGCTCTCCAAATTGTCCCCTCAATTGGTTGTTCGAAAGAACTTTTTTCAAGCTCTCAGTATTAACAGAGAGTTGCTCAGTGATTTTCCTACTCTCCTCGAGAGATGTTCTAAGTGAAGAAAAAGAATCCAATCTATCTTTCTCAGATGTCTTAACATAGTCCTCCAAATTCTTAACAAGTCTTGTAATCTCATCCCTTTTGTTTTCAAAGTCCAACCTACTCTGTTTTGTTTCAGAAGAGAGCTTTTCATTAGCCATTCTTACGAGATTCTCACTTGCTTGATTAAGCGCCACAGGGACTAACTCTGTAAGTTTCTTTTCTAAAGCTTCGTTGAGATCTTCTTGAGAATCAGTACTACTTTTTTTGAGGAAATAGAAAATACCAACACCAAGTAATATGCCTCCTACTAGTGCGAGAATGATGTATATGGTCATTATGGCAGAAATCATTAAATTATCGTATCCTATTATATCTAACTTCTGCTAAGACTTCCAAATGAAAGATGCCAAGTATATTAGGAACTTGATATTTACAACCGTAGCGGGGGGATTAATGGGAGTGATGAACTATGCTTTCAATGTCATAGTAGCAAGATATACCGATTCTTCCATCTTCAGTACATTTAGTGCTTCCATGGCTTTCATATACCTACTTCAGATACCTAGTGCTGCAGTAATTCTTACAGTTACAAAAATTGTTGGAGAAAATAGAAAATATGATCTAGAGAAATTTAAATGGAGAGTTCTTCTAATCTTCTCCGTCATGGGTGCAATCTCCTCTGCTCTATTCTTCCTCTTCAGAACAGGTTTCGCAGAGATTGCATCTATTCCTTTAGAATCAATCATATATCTTGCCATTATTCTTTTGGTTAGCTTCATAAGTCCAATATCGAAAGGTCTGCTATTGGGTAGAGAGAGAATATATGCATACAATATCATTGTACTTGCAGAGACAATCTTGAAGTTAGGAATGGGAATCGTAGCTATCAAATTGGGAGGCTCCATTCCTCTCCTCATACTTTCAAACTGTTTGCCTGCGTTGTTAACAACGGTTGTAATATATCCATTGATACGGATGAAGGGAGAGGAGAAGAAGGAGAAGATAGTTATAAATTACAAGCATTTCATCCTCATTGCAGTGAGTTTCCTCCTTATGAATATGCCATATACCTTAGATTTAATTCTTGTTAATCCTGGTTTTAGAGCTGACTATTCTGCGGTATCACTCCTAGGAAAGATCGTATACTTTGCAGCTACAACGATAGCTTCAGTCATGTTCGCTCGTCTTGCAAATCAGACAGATCCTAAGGCAGAAAGAAAGACTATGATCATTGCTATTCTAGGAACTCTCTTTATCGGTTTGGGTCTGACATTCGGTATTTTCCTCCTAAAAGATTGGGTCATAACCTGGACGATTGGGGAGAAGTATCTCTCTGTTGCTCCATATGTGGGAATTTTCGGATTGTGTATGACAGGTTATGCTGTGGTATATATGCTTGCTAACTATTTCATCTCCATAAACAGATATACGTATATATATATCCTACTCGTGGTTTCTGCATTGCAGGTATATCTCTTTAAGACTTACAATGGGTCTTTGACACAGGTGCTAAATAACCAGATTGTTGTATATGGCCTCCTAACGGTGTTAACATTAGGATATCTATTCATAATTTTAGCGAAGAAGAGAAATGGACAAAAAGAAGACAAAGCTCGTTAAGAAGGGCAAGCAACTTTCTGAGGAGTTTAAAACTTTTGCACTTAGTGGTGCTACTATTGGTGCTGCTGTTGGTATTATGATGGGTGCAGCTTTAAATTCGGTTATCTCTTCTTTGGTTAAGGATATTCTTACTCCCCCTATTGCATATATTACTTCTGGTTTTGATTTTTCTAGTTTGTATGTGGCACTTTCTACTCAGAAATTTGGATCTTTGGTAGAGGCACAGGCAGCTGGTGTTCCTATTATTTACTATGGTAACTTTATTAATGCAGTATTTTCATTTTTAATTACTGCTTTAGTACTATTCTTTGTAGTAAAGAAAGTTACAGAGTTGGTAACAAAGAAGAAATAGAGCTACAACAAATCATTCTTGATACTTAATAAAACACCAAATGCCGATTTGTATTTAATCTTTGACATTCTTTGTATTTTTCCTTGGATTTTTTTCAATTCCAAAATGTTACTAGGTTGATCGCTAGGAGAGCTTTGAAATATTGTATATTCTTTCACTCCATCCATATAGCTATTTGCGTTCTCAGGATCAAATAATTCCACGCATCTTTTTGATATTTTAGGAATTTTTGCATTTTGGAGATACGTAGATCTTACAGGCTCCTCTGCCCAATACGTGAGATAACCATGCTCATTAGCAACAATATCTCGAGATTTTACCGATATCGGATTCTGAGCTTCTCCATATAGAATATCGGGATCATAAAGTTTAAATATTTCTTCCCTAAGAAGTTTTGAATAACCCCTTCCTTGGTACTTTCTGAGTATACAAATCTCTCTAATATATAAAATCGTAAGATTGTTATCACTTACGAAGTCATAATTCAAAAATCCAATTATTTGATTATCTATCTCGAGTAATAGGCCATACTGCGATTTAATTATATCTCTTAGAAGGTAATCTTTTTCTTCAGGTCTTTCCTCGAAATAGTTGAAATCATATGCGTCTGAATATACACGCATTTCGTATTGTTCTAAAATCTTTATTTTCTCTTCACGATTTTGAGGGAAAGTAATCTGAATTATTTTCATTTATTCTACCCTGGTAAATCTATCTACCTCTGTACCATCTTCTAAAGTCTTTTTTGAGAGGAAACTTTCAATAGGTCTGTAGAATGATATCCCTTCTGTTGGTTCAAATGTTGATTTATATATTACCGCTACACTGTCATCCTCCTCTGTGATTACTAGGTCTGTTATTTCATAATAGTGGGTAGGATTTTTGAAATGTGCCCATTTAGATCCAATTGGAACAGATTTATTTGCTTCGTCCAATCTCACTCTTAATACATCTGCAGATGCATGTTCTCCCATGATTATGAATTAAAAATTTATATTCATCTGGACGATATTGGGATCGAACCAATGACCTCCGCAATGTGAATGCGATGCTCTAACCAGCTGAGCTAATCGTCCATAACAATGAGATTATACCCCATTTCTATCCACACTGCGTAGGTATTAATGTATGTTATTTGCTTTTAACCATTCTCCAACTTCATCCCACAATTCATTCTGAGGAATTCTCAAAATACCCTCATTCTCACATTGTGCAATTGTCTTTTTATCTTCTTTAAACGTAGCTATCTGATCCAAAGAAGTTCCCTCCCCTGCAGCCTTCTCAAGAATTAATCCCTTACTATCACATACGAATGTCTTGATCTGATCCTTGTCTATATATGTTACGCACTCTCTTAACACCACCTCCCTATTCTCCTTCCCTTCCATCAGCTTCAAAAGATCCTGTGCATTAAGCCATCTATTTACAGATGCCATATATGATCCAGGAAATCCATTTAAAGCAGTAAACATCCATCCCGCATCACTAACAATCAATGGCTTTTGTATTTTTTCAAACGCTTGCTGAGCCTTTGATTTAGAAATCTCTAAAACATCATCGGATTGAAGCTCTATAATGCCATCTACCTTCATACCCTCAATAGACACATCATATGGTTTAAGATGGTCTTGTGCTGTCTCGATTTTGTGTTGATTACCTGTAATGTATAGTAACATTTTCTTGTTTTAACAGTTTAATTATATGAACATCTCTGGTTTTAGTAGATTCTCTTGTATAAGCATCTGTATAACATCCTGAGCCCCTGGAGCAAGCCTTAAAGATCCATCCTGAATCTTTTGTACTACATCTACCAATGGCATACTAAATACCTCCCCTACCTCTTCATTCCCTATCACAGGTACCTGATCTGTCTTACCAAAATATACATAAATGAATTCTCTTTCAAAACCATAGTCCACTTTGTATTTCTTTACAAAATGTACATCTACATCTAAACATAACTCTTCTTTCAATTCCCTCTCTGCACCCAATTCTGGATCTTCACCTAACCTTACATGACCAGCAGTAGTAACAGTAAAAAGATCAGGAGACGTATCTTTCGTAGAAGATCTACGGGTTAGATACAGCTCATTATTGGAATTAAGAATATATACATGTGCATTCCTATGCCATGGCTTAGTAGTACCATCGTGGCATTCCTCTCTACGAATACCATCTATCTCTACGTCGTTCTCATCTACATGGGAAAGTAACTCATCCCTGTCATCGGTTGTTTGATCATTATAATATTGAGACATACTCTATTCTTGTTTTGGCTTTTCAGGCTCTTGTTTATTCTCTTCTTCTGGCTCTTCCTTTACAGGTCTTGTAGCTAACCACATTACTCCTAGGACAATTAATACAATTGGGAGTCCAATTCCTATCCATATGCTTCTAGCAGCAAATCCACCTAATACCCCTATTAATATGCTTCCTATTATTACCATTAGGACAGTTTCAAACTTCATATATTTAATACATCTAAGTTATATATATCAATATATCACTTCTGAAATGTTTGGGGAATACAGCTATTCATTTTCCTCTTCGATCTCCTTTAATCTGTCATAGTAATCTGAATATTCCTTCAGATGAGCCCATGCTATTTTACCTGTTAATATGGGATCATTATTAGTAATATTTGTTTGAGGATCCCTTAATCCATGCTCCAACTCCACATTAATACCCAATAGGAATTGTTCCAACGGTATTATATTCCAATCTATTCCTAATCTATCCCCGATCTCTTTTGCCTGTTCTTGTATAAATTGCATCTATAAATTATTTTAAGTTATATATATTAAAAATATACTTGAAATATATTAAACTGTACATAATGCAAACAGATAATGTTAGCACAGAGACTAAGAACTCAGATATTCGGGAGATCCGATTGGAGCCAGGTATACATGATCTAACAATTCCCATCAGAGATTATATTGAAAACGGAGTTCCTCTTTCAGATGAGGAACTAAACGTATTAAGAACTTTTGATAAAGAATATTCATTTGAAGACGACATTCGGGCAAGGGGGAAAGAAGCCGTTCTGGGTGACCTCAATGAAGCATCGAAATATTTCAATCATGAAGAAGCCTTGGATGCCGTAGATAAAGGCATTAAGATGGCACAAATGATCAATCCTGATGTACCTATCAAACCATTTCCCATTGTATTTCTTTATGTGCCATTTTTTGGTGATGCAAAATCCCTGCACGGGCAGGGGTGTGGGATAAATATAATGGCTTTGAAAAATAAAAGATTTGAAGGAGATTCTCCAAAGCAAAAAATTGTCTCTTTTACGGCTCACGAAACTACTCACACATTCCTAAAACAATTGGGAAAGCAACCTGAATATGGGCATCGTACATGGAAACAAGTAGCTCTTGATTTTCTGTGGGAAGAAGGTTTGACCACGACAGTTGAACCTACTCATTATCCCCCACATTATGTTGTAGAGGCTGATGGTCAATTTTGGGTAGATGTGGGTTCAAGGTTAAGTCAGAAGAAGAGAAAGACTCCATATTCAAAGAAGTTACTACACGACCTTCCTTTCTCAACTGGTATCGTTATATGTACCATCGGCAATCACTTTCGAATAACTTAGGGCCATCTAATGATAATTTTTTAACCTTACTGAGAGATAGAAATGGGGTCGGATACCATGTAGGATCATATCTTTGGAAAAAAGAATTGGCAAAAGCAAAACAAGAAGGGAAAACACTAAAAGATTTAGTAATGGCAGGCAGTAGTCAGATGGAACGATGGATTACTGAATAATTTACAAACTATATTAAGATAGTTTGTTCCCACACTCTGGACAGAACTTTGCATTTGGCTGTAGCTTAGCATTGCATTTAGGACAAACTCCTTTTTGTTTCAAATCAAAGCCACATTCTGGACAAAATTTTACATTTTTTGCCAATGGTTTCTCACAGTTAGGACATGTCGCTGTGATACCCTCTCTCCAATATTCCTTACCTAACTTTTTATCTTCTTCAGCCATAGCAGCATGTGCCCATACCTCTTCTACAGATTTACTTGCTTGTGCTGCAGCCATCTCTACACCTAGATCAGGAGCACAATCCTTACATAGACCTTTGCTTGTGTTCCAGCATTTCTTCCTACATACCCATGCAGAACATTTAGGGCATTGTATAAATTCATCTCTTAATTCGATAATAGCTTCTTCAAATGCTTGATCGTGGGCTTTTTCCCAAGCTGCAGATTTTACATCCTCTCCTGCCGATACGAGATTATTTAGAAATCCTCCAAAAATATTACTTGCGGTATTTATTGCAGAGCTTACATTCCCTAATGCAAATGGTTTAAACTTACTTCTTAATCCTACTCCACATCTAGCACATAGAAACTCAAATTGAAAACCTCTATCTGTACTTAAATCATTGTAATTATTAGTGAATTCTATATTGGATTCCATATTTAATATTGTTTAAGAGTTTAATAGAGAATCAATTGGTGG
>CAZNJV010000016.1:0-1982 GCA_964573565.1 uncultured Candidatus Saccharibacteria bacterium
CCATCTACAGTACCAATAGCCAGTGTCCTTTGTTCTAACAGTTCAAATCTTGAATTAAGGAAAAGCCCAACAATATATTCCTGTTTCTTCTTTCCCATATCCTTGAGTAAAATATATGCATCTTGAGAATTAGATATTCTAACCTTCTCCTTTGGATTAAGATCATACAATCTCCTACCCAATTCAATACCACACAATATACGCATGGCAGTAGCCAAACCAACACCATGAATATCCAAAATATCATTCAAAGATATTTCTCCTCTCTCTCTTACAACCTTCCTCACCCTATTCACTACCATCTTGGATACAGATATAAAGGTATGTCCCTTAATACCAGAACCTACCAATATGGCTATTAATTCCATATCACTAAGGTTATCTATACCTCTTTCTAAATATTTTTCTCTTGGAAGCATGTATATATCTTAAGGAAGATATATGAAATATTGATTAAATCCTTGTTCTAAATACCTTCTCTCTTTTGAAATGCTTACTATTGTATTTACCATAGTACCCTTCTACTCTCTTCAAATACTTAGGCCCATTCATCTTAAAATATTTAAAAATTTCAACATAGTAACCCTTAGAAATATCAGAAGGTTTTACATATCCATTCCTCTCCAATTCTTTAACAATATATACCATTTGTTTTTCAGTAAAAATCTTTTCCAAAGTATCCTCTACCCTCGCATGAGCCTGATTAAAAATATATGTAACAAAATCTCTAAAAAGTACAAAATCTGAAACATCCGCATCTCTTCTCTTAATTTTCAGTAAAACAATCTCAACACTAGGAACAGGAGTGAAATCTCTGGAATCAAATCTTTCAACAATACTAACCTCATATTTAAAATTCAAAATAGTAGCAATCTGTGTATTATCAACATATCTTTCTGCAGCTTCCTTTTGCATAAACAAGTATCCTTCTTCAAGTAAAGAATCCTTGTCTGTAAGTTTCGAAATTACAGCAGAGGTTAGAGCAAAAGGTATATTACTAAATACTTTGAAACTTGTTTCTGGAAGTTTTGTCTTCAAAAAATCTTCATTTCTTACATCAATATCTAATTCATTCTTGAGAAGTTGAAAATACTTAGTATCCAATTCATACGCAATTACATTGTGGGAATATTTTAGGAGTGCTTTTGTTAGGAATCCTTTGCCAGCACCAATATCTAAAATGAGATCATCTTTTGAAAATGATATTTTCTCTAAAACTTGTTGAAGTTTTGATAGATTGGTATAGAAATTTTGGGAATATTGAATATCTAGCATACCTGATTATACACTTACTCTTCTTTCTTTTCTTTTTTCTTCTTAGCCTGCTTCTTAATATACTTACACTCCGGATAGTTGCTACAACCAGTAAAAGATCTACCCCACTTACTTCTTCTCTCTACCAAAGGATGACCGCACTCAGGACACTTCTCAACCAAGAGTAAAGGAACAATACCCTTACACTTAGGATAGTCCTTACAAGCCCAGAACTTACCATATTTACCATTCTTAAGTACTAACTCACCACCACACTTAGGACACTTCTCAGGCCTTAAGTATTTGTTAAAATCCAAACTCTCCTCATTCCCTGACAAATCCTTCATACCCTTACACTCTGGGAACCTAGCACAACTCAAGAACTTACCATACCTACCCACTCTCACGATCATCTCACCACCACACTCTGGACATTTCTCATCAGATTTCCCAAGAATCACAACATCCTCCTTGTTAACATCCTTCTCTGCCTTCTCAATCTCATCCACTAAAGGCTTGTATTGACCATCAATTACCGGAACATACTTAACCTTACCATTTGCAATATCATCAAGCTCTTGCTCCACCTTCGCGGTATATTTGTAATCAACCAATCTCTTGAAACTACCTCTTAACAAATTCGTTACAATTCTTCCAACATCTGTAGGAATCAATGCCTTGTTTTCCTTTACTACATACCCTCTCGCTTCAATTGTTGAAATTATGGT
>CAZNJV010000016.1:2082-7889 GCA_964573565.1 uncultured Candidatus Saccharibacteria bacterium
GCCTCTGCACTACCAAACTGCTTCTCAATCTGCTCCTTACTTACTGCAAAATCAGTAGGTCTAATAGCCTCATGCGCCTCCTGTGCTCCTTTATTTCTTGTTTTGTAGTAGTTAGGCTTTTCAGGCAGATATTCTGCCCCATACTTCTTGTTAATCAAATTTCTAATTGAATCAACTGCCTTACTACTTAGATTGAATGAATCCGTTCTCATATATGTAATGTATCCTGCCTGATACAAAATCTGAGCTATAGCCATGGTTCGTTTAGAAGAAAAACCCAATACATTATTTGCAGACTGCTGAAGTGTAGATGTCGTAAATGGTGGATATGGATGCTTCTTAATATTCTTAACCACAACATCCTTAACCATGTAATCTGATTTACCCAAAAGCTTCTCAATACCTTCTACATCACCTTTTTCCTGAGGAATATATTTCTTTCCATCCTTCTGAGCTAATTTTGCTTTCAATATATTCTCATTTTTATCTTTAACATCTACTCCAAAATCCCAGTATTCCTCAGATTTAAATGCTTCTCTCTCCTCTTCTTTCTCTACAACAAGTCTTAGTGCAACGGATTGTACTCTACCTGCAGAAAGACCATACCAAACCTTTTTCCAAAGTACCTCTGAAACTTTGTAACCTACTAATCTATCTAACACTCTTCTTGCCTTCTGTGCTTCTACCAAGTTTTCATCAATATCCCTAGGCGTCTTTATGGCTTCCAATACTGCATCTTTAGTAATCTCATTAAAAGTCACTCTAGTAACATTCTTTGATTTCAATACGCTGTTTACATGCCATGCAATAGCCTCTCCTTCTCGGTCAGGGTCCATTGCTAAGTAAACTTTTCCATCTTTAGGAACAGCCTTCTTAAGATCTTTGATAATCTTGCCTTTGCCATATATGACCTCAAAGAGAGGCTCATATCCATGTTCAATATCCACGCCTAGCTTGCTCTTTGGAAGATCTATTATATGGCCAACACTAGCCATGACCTTGAAGTCATCGCCTAGATACTTGTTGATAGTCTTCGCTTTCGCAGGAGACTCAACGATTAATAGATTTTTGTATTTAGTATTTGCCATTTGTAAGTCCACTTAAAATACATTAAAGATATTACCATTGTCAAACATGTGCACAAAATCTCCCCTGCCTATGCCATCCTAAATTGGTAATTCTCAAGGCCTAAAATTGCCATGAAGTCCTCTGGTGAAGTTATGACTTCCGCCCCCTGTTTTATGAGCATGTTACACCCTTGTGACGTTTTTCTAGTTATATCTCCAGGCACAACGAAAACATCCCTTCCAAACTCAAGAGCTAAATTGGCAGTCAAAAGCGATCCACTTTTCAATCCCGCCTCTATTACTACTGTTGTATCAGAGATCCCCGCAAGTATCCTGTTCCTCATTGGAAACATTCCTTTGTGCATCTCGACCCTACCGCCATACTCAGCAACTACAAGTCCTCTTTTGCAGATCTCCTCATATATATACCCACTTGACGCAGGATATATATTGTCTATACCTCCTGCTATCACCGCCATTGTAGGGATTCCCAGCTCCAAACATCTGCTATGTACAGCAGTATCTATACCTCTGGCCATACCACTTACAATGCAAATATCTAATAACCCAATGTATTTCTTTAACAGCATATTCAACACTGAATAACCGTACCTTGTAGCCTCCCTAGTTCCAACAATGGTTATACTTCGCTTGGAAAGGAGCTTAATATCCCCTTTACAAAAAAGAGATCTCGGTGGATTATGGATCTCCCTCAAAAGCTCCGGATATCCCACATCATTGATATTTATGACTGCCATACCACAGTATGGCAAATGGAAATGACAAAAGCATGAAATCAGCTTTTTATGGGGCAGACCTGGGGCTGCCCCGAGGGTTAGATTTTACCGTTTTGGACCATCCACTGGATCATTTCGCGGATAACTCGTACTGCATTGATACTCTCTCCTCCATCTTCCAAGAATATGGTAAACGAATATTTAGGATTATCATATGGGAAGAACCCTCCTACCCATGCGTGAGTATGTTCGTAGCTTCCATCCTTGTTAAGGGTACCGAACTCTGCAGTACCTGTCTTAGCTGCAACCTGTGTACCCAATCCTGACAGAGAGCCAATGGAAGCTCCTGAGCCATTTACCGCAGACCACATCCCTTCCTTCGTTACATCAAACGCCTCTTTCTTAGCAATACTGTTCTCTAATACCGTTATCTGTTGATCTGTCTTGTCCCCATTTTCATCCACCATATATTTCACTAAATGAGGCGTGTAGAGTGTCCCTTCATTGGCAATTGCTGCCATCCAGTTAGACATCTGTATTGGTGTAACCAAAGTTATACCCTGGCCAATAACAGAGTTGCAGGAATCGCCCTCTGGATACCATATTGGATCTAGCCATGGACTCGTGGAATTTGCTAAAAGTAATTTATTCGCTGGGGATGGTATTCTACCTGCCATCTCGCCAGGGATATCTACACCTGTAAGACTACCAATACCAAACTTCTCAAGATATGGGACCAACGCATTCATATCCCAGTGCCTGATTAATTCACAGAAATATATATTAGAGGAGACAGTCAAAGCACCCACAACATTTAATGTCCCATACGAATGGTTATGATACTCCTGGAATGGTGCCCCATTAGAGAAGGTATATCCTGCACGACTCGTATACAATGTATATCTGTTAATAGCCCCTGCATCCAAAGCTGCAGTAGCAACAATGGTTTTAAATGTAGAACCAGCTGGTACCTGTGCAGCAATCGCCCTGTTCATCAATGGATTGGTCTTGTCATTTAGAAGCTTAGAATAGTCGGATATTGAAATCCCCCCTATGAACAGGTTGTTGTCATAGCTAGGATATGTAACCATAGCCAAAATCTCACCTGTATTCACATCTTCTATGATTCCCGCACCTCCCGTAGCTTTTGAGCTGCTCACTCCCGATTTCACAGCCTCATATAGCTTGGTCTGTAATGCTAAATCAAGTGTTAAGTAGAGATTTTGTCCTGCAACAGGTTCTGAAAGTTCAAGCCCTTCCTCGGCGATTTTTTTACCAAGAGAATCAACCTCCCAAGCCACTTTTCCATCTTGCCCGGCAAGCTGTTCATCATATTCTCTTTCTAATCCAATCCTTCCCACGACGTCCGTAGAGTTAAGGTAAGAGAAATTATCCAAGTCTTCAGCAGTAACATCACCTGTGTAGCCCAATATACTAGATGTAATATCCTTGAATGGATATGAACGCTTGCTTCCTTCGTCTACATAGACTCCTGTAAGACTCTCAGCCTTTATCTTGATGATTTCATCGTTAGTAAGGTCTGAAGCTACTAATATATCTGTAAAAAATGGGCTTTCTTCATGGATAGCAATTATTCTGTCCAATATTGAAGCATACTCAGTCCCAGAGGAGGAGCTCTTTTTCCAATGATTACCGAGTATACCCCCGAGGGTATCTACGGTTACCTGCAAGGCTGCCCCATTTAGCTCATCATCCTGGATATATTTATCTATCATCGCATACAAATTCGCGGACGTGACGTTCTCCGCAAGCTTGCTACCATTCCTATCAAATATGACCCCTCGCAGAGCAGGTGTAGTCTCAATTCTCACCTGGTTGTTCTCTGATTGAGCATAAAGCTCATCACCATGCTCCACCTGCAACACTGAAAGCTGCCATAACAATACAGAAAAGATGCCAAAGAAAAGTACGAAGACTAATATATAGTTCCACTTGGAGAAGCTCGCATCCTCATGCGCCGAATTTAGTAACTTTTTTATCCCGTGCTTAATATCTAACTTCTCAAATTTGGGCTTGATGGTAGCTCTTTTCTTAAGTTTTAAGTTCTTAGAGTATTTTAACTCCATTCTATCTATCCTAATTTCAATTTGGTTGAGTTATCTTTGCTGCGGATGCTACTTAGGACAATATCAAACAAGAAGCAGAATCCGACTGAGAAGAGGCTTTTCAAAAGTGCACTCCCTACTACGCCCCATGAAAGTATCCCCCACGATCCGCTAGAGATAAGGGATGGTATCAATGCGAGAAGGATGTAGTAAAGGATGAAACCAAAATATTTGAGAACATAACTACCGAGGTTGTTACCCCATGGAACAAAAATTGCGATTACCCTACCTAGGAAGAGGATTAGTACCAATATTAAGAGATTTGTTCCTAGGACATAATGATAGACGACATCAAGAAGCAATGAGGACAGGAGAGCAAATACAGCAATGTATTTCCAATTTGTCTTGTTGTACATAGTGATCACGATTACCGGTAATATCCTAAATCCAGCAAGTGCAACAAGAAAACTGTCTAAGAAGACAGTCAATATTGAAAGCAAGATTGTCAATGCTGCGACCATTTTGTTGCAATCTTAATTAATCTAATTTAACAAAAACATTCATTAAAGTATCGTAGTCTAGCACAGGAGAGACATAGGCGGTTTTGTAAGTACTAGCAGGGTTATTTGAAAGCCCAACTATGTATCCTAAGGCTAGGAATCCTCCAACTTTAGAGTCATTGATATATACCACATCCCCGTCTGCGACATCAGAGTTCATAGCAATATTCTCTATCAAAATCCCTTCTGTAGAGCCACTGACTACCCCCTTGCTTAATATATGGGTGCTGGTATTGGGTCCATACTTTAGTACAACCACCTCAAAATGGGAATCTGGATCAACAGGTAGACGTACCAAGCTCCCTTTTGCATCCGTATGAGATACCACACCGATGAATGTATTCCCTATCGTCACAACATCACCTTCTTGGACACCATCATCGCTACCTTTATCTATGAGCATTGTACCCACAGCATCATCTCTTAATACACTTGCCATAGTGTACTGAGAATTGGTGCTGTTTAATGCTAGCTGTTTCTTCAACGCTTCATTTTCGTTCACAAGGGCCATATATTCGGCATACTTGGACTCCATATCGTACATCTGAGTTTTTAGATCATTGTATTCTCTCCTAAATTTGCCGAGCTGTGAGAATGTTTCTAGATATGATCTAACAGCACTTCCTCCATTATTCGCACTGTATGCCATTGGTTGAGTGACAAAAGCAATGGCATTACGAAGACCACTAAGCCCCCAGATACCATCTAGAAGCAAAAACACTACTGCGAGAAACGCACATACATATACCGCAATCTCCGGCTTTTGTTTTCTTTCTTCTGTATTTATCTTCATAGTATTTAAACCAACTCATTCCAAGATCTTTGGACTCTCTCAAGAAGCTCGATGTGGTCTAACATAGCGGCAGTGCCTCTTGCTACAGCAGAGAGAGGGTCATCCACTACTTTGACGGGAAGATTTAGTTCTTGAGTCCAATATGAATCCAGACCTCTAATCAATGCACCTCCACCAGTAAGGTGAAGGCCAGAGGTCAAAAGGTCTTTTAATAGCTCTGGAGGAGTATCTTCGATAGCATCCTTAACTGCTTCTGTTATCTGATATATGGAGGTCATAATTGCCTCCCTTACTTCTACGCTGCTTAATTCAACAGTTTTTGGCAAACCAGTTAAGAGGTCTCTACCCTGCACTGCCATTTTTGCTTCTTTCTTTAGGGGGATAGCTGAGCCAATTGCGATCTTAACATCCTCTGCACTTCTTTCCCCTATTAATACATTGTACTTTTCTCTAACATAGTTGATGACATCTTGGTCCATCTCATCTCCTGCAATTCTAATCGTGTTATCTACGACAATATCTCCCAAAGAAAATACTGCGATATCCGAGGTACCACCTCCGACATCCACAATCATACTCCCGGA
>CAZNJV010000016.1:7989-14434 GCA_964573565.1 uncultured Candidatus Saccharibacteria bacterium
ATCATCTGTCTAGCTTCCTTACCCACTGCGAGTACGGTTTTAGTACGTTTATCTATAGCGACAACGGAAGGCTCAGATACGACAATACCATGATTTCTCATATATACCATGGTATTTGCAGTACCTAAGTCTATACCTAGATCGTAAGTTAGAAGTTCCCAAAAAGAATCAAACAGTTTCATAAACTGATTTTACCATTTCAATTAGGATATGACGAGAGGAAATTCACGCAGTGAGGTTATTTCTCTTCAGCTTCTTTTCTAAGCTTCTTGTAGCACTTCATACAAACAGTTACATTCTTTACTTCACCATCAATATCTAGATCGACGCTTCTGAGATTAGGTTTGAACTGTCTTGCGACATGTGGTGCCTTATATCTCCAGCCCACAGAGTGCTTGTGCTGGATACTTCGACCTGCTATTGTAGATTTTGAACAAATAAAACATTCTTTTGACATAACGGAGGTATTATAAACTAATTTGTATTTTATTGTCAAAGATTTTGTGAGGTATATTATATAATATTCTATGTTTACCTTAAACTCAGATACAATTTATTGGATTCTATTTGCAGTCCCTACTATACTAATAGCTTCTACAGTACACGAATATGCGCATGGTTGGGCCGCTTTTAAGCTTGGTGACCCTACTGCGAAAGCTGCAGGGAGACTTACGCTAAATCCACTCAAACATATTGATCCTATCGGAGCTATATCCATGGTTCTTTTTAGATTTGGGTGGAGCAAGCCTGTCCCCATAAATGAATACAATTTCGAGAAGCGAGAACTTGGTACTGCACTTACTGCGTTAGCTGGCCCTGTGTCCAATATGCTATTGGCACTATTGGGAGGACTACTTAACTGGATTATTAGGCCAAATGGGATATTGTACGTCATTCTTTTTGTATTTGTATCAATCAATATCTCACTCGCAGTATTTAATCTTCTCCCTATTCCACCATTAGATGGGCATAAAATCGTAAGAGCATTACTACCTAAAAAGATTAGATATTACTGGGAACAGTTGGAGAAATTCAGTATCTTTATAATATTACTATTTATATTACCTATCTCTCCTCTATCGGCCTGGACTTCTACCTTTTTAACTACGGTATTGTCAAAAATCCTTAGTCTGCTAGGCTTCTCATAAATATTTCTTACAGGCTCGTTTTTATTTGCATACTATATTTCTGCACCATAAAATATAGATGCTCTAGTAGGAAGTAATAGAGGAATTATAGCTCTATGATCTAAAATTTGGGATTCCGAATCATCTTGCTCCGTGGAGTAAGGTGTAGGAGACCCACCTGTTTACCAGGGCTCTATAATCCTGCCCTGCTAGAGCAACTACTAGCTATTTATTGAAAGCTAACCTTTCCTTTTGTTTTTGTTTCTTTCTTCTACATTATGTTTACAGTTGTATATTTTTTTCATCCATAATATACTTACACGGTAAGCCGAAGTAGCTCAGTTGGTCAGAGCAACTGTTTTGTAAACAGTAGGTCGAGAGTCCGAATCTCTCCTTCGGCTCCATTTGTGCAGAGGTGGCGGAGCGGTCAATCGCATTGGACTGTAAATCCAACGTCTTCGGACTACACAGGTTCAAATCCTGTCCTCTGCATATTGTAAACCGCTGGATTAGCTCAGTTGGTTAGAGCACATTCATGGTAAGAATGAGGTCCTGAGTTCGACTCTCAGATCCAGCTCCATATATATTCCCAAAAGTGAGTATTAATTAACCAAGGGATATATGTTTTGTAAAAAGAGATATATCCCTTGGACTAAGAAAAGATGTAGCCACAGAAGGCCAAGAACAATGCCACTAGGGCTACTACAAACATGAGAAAAATCAGAAGCTTTTCCAAAACAATACACAAACAACCATTCAGAAGTTCACGCTTCTTTTTCACTCAATCCTCCTTCTTAAAAGATCGCACCCATTATACCACGAAAACATTTGACCTCTCCCCTATTTTCCAATATAATACGCAGTATATTTCCCAATATATACATTTTTAAATTGAACCCCCGAGGAATATATGGCAAAAGTAAAAAGAGATATAGTTGCTTTCAAATGTACAATCTGTGATAGCAAAAACTATACTGAGTTCAAAACAAAGAACATAAAGGAAAAGATGGAAATGAATAAGTACTGTCCAGTATGTAAGAAGCATACGGCTCATAAAGAAACTAAGGTCAAATAATAGCTCTTTTAATTAATTAGGGGCCCATAGTTTCAATTGGTTCAAACAGCGGTCTCCAAAACCGTAGTTCCCTGTTCGAGTCAGGGTGGGCCTGCCAAATATACAAAGAAAATGAATATATTTAGAAATATAGTTACAGAATTAAAGAAAACCAAGTGGCCTACATGGAAGCAGATCGGGATTTTAACCATATATACCCTAATTATATGTGGTATAATCACCCTGCTAATTCTTGGTTTAGACCTAGGACTCTACAAAATTAGAGACTGGTTTCTTAATGTTTAGTTAAAAAACAAATGTCAGAAGAAAAAACAAAAAAAGAGAATCCAAATGCAAAGTGGTATGTTTTAAATATCAGAACTGGATATGAGAACAGTATTCAAAAGGAATTAAAGCAGAGAATTGAAGCTACAGGTATGGAAGACAAGATTGTTGATATCTTGGTACCTACTCAAAAGAAGATCTTTGTTAAAAAAGGTAAGCAGGATGTTAAGGAAGAGAAAATCTTCCCAGGTTATGTATTGGTAAAGATGGAATTAGATAACAAGACATGGGATTTGGTTAAGAATACAGAAGGTGTAAGAGGTTTTGTAAAGACAGATAAATATCCAAAGCCACTTCCAGAGTCAGAAGTTAAAGCAATTACCAAATTCATGGAAGTTGAGCAACCTTCATTCCAGACCTCATTCAGTGTTGGAGAAGCTGTTAAGATTACTGAAGGTGCATTTGCTGACTTCATTGGAAGCGTACAGAGTATTGATACTGCTAAAGGAAAGATAACAGTCCTCATATCATTCCTTGGTAGAGAAGCACCTGTAGAATTAGATCTTACACAGGTTAATAAACTTTAGTTAAAAATATATGGCAAAAGAAGTAAAAAAAATAATCAAGATTACAATCCCAGCAGGAAGAGCAACTATGGCTCCACCAATCGGTCCTACATTGGCACCATATGGTATTAATGCAGGTGAGTTCTGTAATCAATTTAATGAGAAAACCAGAGAAGATAATGGTATTTTGACTCCTGTAGTCTTAACTATCTACGAAGATAGAACATTCTCTTTTGTATTAAAGACTCCTCCTACATCCGAGTTGATCAGAAGAGAACTTCATATTAATCTTGGTTCTGCTAGACCAAACTTGAACAAGGTTGGAAAGCTTACTAAAGACCAGATTATGAAGATTGTAGAGATTAAGATGCCAGATTTAAATACATCCGATCCAGAGCAGGCAGCAAAGATCATTGCTGGTACTGCAAAGCAGATGGGTGTAGATGTTCAACTTTAATTACAGAGATATACATATATATGAAAAGAGGAAAGAAATATTTAAAGAGTACAAAGGGATTAGATAGAGAGATGACATACTCTGTTGCAGATGGTGTCAAAAAGGCTAAGAGCCTCTCCTACTCTAACTTCACTGGTACTTTAGAATTACATGTAGATATTAAATTGCCTAAGGATAGAGATGCTAAATCCATAAAGGGTGCAGTTTCTTTACCAAACTCTAATACTACTAAGACTGTTAGAATTGCAGTGTTTTCTACTCCTGACAAGGATGAAGCTGCTAAGGCTGCAGGTGCAGACTTGGTTGGTATGGAGCAATTGATGAAGGATGTTAAGGCAGGTAAGATCGAATTTGATGTTGCTATTGCTACTCCAGCAGTAATGCCTAAGATTGCAGTTTTGGGTAAGGAACTTGGTCCTAAGGGTCTTATGCCTAATCCTAAAAATGGTACAGTTACAGATGATGTAGCTAGTGCTGTTTCTGAATACAAAAAAGGTAAGCAGACATTTGCATGTGATGACTCAGGTGTTATCCATATGAATGTTGGTAAGTTAGATATGGAAGATGAGAAATTGATAGAGAATATTAATGTTGCTGTTTCTGCTATTGAAGAGGTTTTAGGTAAGCCTATTGAGCAGATTCTTCAGAAGATGCATTTTGCTCCTACAATGGGTGCAAGTGTTAAGATCTCCTACTCTAAGTAAGAGCTATATACATTTTGAATTTGAAAGACCTCTGTAAAGAGGTCTTTTTGTTATAAGTACTTTCCAAGATATATTCTATAGGGTATAATATATATGTCTTTAGCTCTTTAGGGTAACAATTAATCGAAAGAGGATATTACAATGAAATTAGGCGATTGCGTAATAAGGGAAGAAAAACAGTTCACGGTTGTCGGAATGTTCGGGATACTCACAGTGCTCAAGGATGGTACAGATGTGACCAAACCAGACGCTTATCTGTGGATAGAGCTTGATGGACTTCTAATCCCAACAAACATGACGAAATATTCCCGCGTTGCAGCAAGAATACCTGGTGCAATCGTTTTTGCAGGAGTTCAGTTCCCAATCAAATACGGTCCATACGCAGAGAACAAGGTTGATAACTACGTTATCTCCTACCAGGGAACCGAATACAGATTCGAGATTGGAAAACAAGAAGATCTTGTCGCTGTAGTATTAAAATAGTCACATAAAGTAATTCACTACTTGAATCTTCGCCAGATAGACGAAGTGTCGTTACCAAACCCTAAAGATAAAAAGACAAAAGAGAGAGCTGATAGTAGCCACTTAACTGGCAACTCGAGAGCCCGTTAGGCTTTACAGTTACAATCATCTATCAGCTCTCTCAGCAACACCCTCTTTACACACCCGTATCTATAGGATAAAATATCTAGGCAACAAACTCACCATTTGTTGATCTTTCAATATAAACAGCTTGTCTAGTGGAGAATACACATGATACCCAACGGCAGCAAAAGAAATCTTGCACCAAAGAAGCATGATCATTGCGAAATCCCGGAAGAAATTCGGAAAATGTTCAACGGAGAGAATTTACACTTCCCTACCGAAGGAACTGTTGATGTAACACTCAAGGGCGCCCAGAATCAGATAATCCATATCTGCATTCAACCACAGGGTGGGAAGCACTTCGCAAAAGATGTCTCATCCGAGACATACAAAGCGGTAAAGCGGCCAGTCACACTGAGGTTCAGAAATAACCACTGCATCAAAGTCAAGCATTAGAACACGGCAAACTATATGCCTATCCATTGGTGAGTTTGAGTAAGTCGTAACAGTACGACGGGATGGGGCCTATGCTAAAGAATGTGATCCCGGATGGGAGATTTTATACTCAGCTGAGTATCTCTCATCCATAATCATTTCACATAGGCCCCGCACCACCCCTACTACCTTGACACATTCCCCATATACCGATATAATCCAAGCCATATATTAACCTAAGAAACAAGGTATAGAAATAAATCCTTGTGAGGTAATAGTGAATTCAATTAAATAAATAATAAATATGTCTAAGACTCGTGTTCAAAAGACAGAGTTACTAAATGAGTATAAAGAAATCCTTAAAAATAAGGGTGGATATCTCTTAGTCAATTCTGACAAAATCGATACTAAGACCACAACAGGCCTTAAGATCAAATTAAAAGGCGTAGGAGCTAACTATGAAGTCGTTAAAAACAGTATCTTCAAGATAGCATTACAGGAGACAGAGCAACCATTACAAGTACAAGACTTCGATGGTCCTACAGCAATAATCTTCTTTGATGAAGATCCTACAGCACCAGCAAAATTAGTAAAAGAAGCACAGAAAGAGACAAAACTCTTTGATGCAAGAAGCGGTGTATATGAAGGTGAATTTTTGACAGCAGAAAAGGTCATGCAATTAGCAGAAATACCATCAAGAGAGGTATTACTAAGCAAGTTGCTTGGCAGTATGACTGCTCCACTCTCTGGCTTTATGAATGCCGTTACTGGCAATGTCAGAGGTTTAACTGTGGTTCTAAAGGGCATTTCTGAAAAGAATGCTTAGTGAACATTATTTAGTTATTTAATTTAATACATATCTACAAAATGGACGAAGCAAAAGTATTACCAGAGCTTTCAGAGAATGGAAAGAAAGTGATGGAAATTGTAGAAAAGATGACAGTTCTCGAACTTGCAGACTTGGTAAAAGTCATGGAAGACAAGTTTGGAGTAAGCGCAGCAGCTCCTGTAGCAGCAGTTGCAGTAGCAGCAGCTCCAGCAGAACCTGTAGAAGAGAAGACAATGTTCAACATTGTTCTTAAAGATGCAGGTGCTAACAAGATCGGAGTCATCAAAGTAGTAAGAGAGATCACCGAACTTGGACTCAAAGAGGCTAAGGATATGGTTGATGCAGCTCCTCAGACAGTCAAAGAGAGTGTCAAGAAGGAAGATGCAGAAGCTATCAAAGCTAA
>CAZNJV010000017.1:0-13733 GCA_964573565.1 uncultured Candidatus Saccharibacteria bacterium
TGTACTACAGCACCTTCATTCTCAGACATTTTGCTTAATGTACTTAATACATTAGCAAATGGATCTCCTGTAAAATTCTCCGCAACTCTTAATGGACAATATGACTCTTCATCTAGAACCAATCTTGTGTATGCAGACTTCGTGTTTGGTGCGAATATATTGTATTCATTCACAGTCACTACATCTGCATCTTGGTATGATCCCAATATCTGCTTTTCCACTAAATCTGCAAATTTTTTAGGGCAATGGACAAAGAATCGGATCTCCCCTGGTAAGCCTACTACTTCAAAGCTCACAGCATTGCCTACTGTAAAATGTTCTGCTAGGCCATCCCCTTTTCCACCAATACCATAGAGGTTTGCAAACATCTGCTCTGCAACTCCTATCTCCACCTCGTTGTCTCTTGGGACTCGGACTTCCATTAATACTCCATCGTTAGCTTTTTCGTTTCTATCTTTTCTTAGTAATTTTTTCTTCACGATGAAAAAAGCTCCTAGGAGGATACCTATTAACACAAGTGCGAATATAACCCATCCCCATGGGATATTTATATTGTTATCACCATAATATTCAGAGTAAGAATCATTGGGATATGTTACATTGGAACCAGTTTCAATATCATCTGTGGGATCTTTAACCGGTCCAACTACTTGTGAGTATGTGAATTCATCAGAATTCATAATGGCAGTAAGACAATCTTATGCTTAAAGAATATCACACAGGGGTATATATATCAAAGAGGATTAAGCTGCTACTGAAGGGATCTGTTCACCTCTTACTTTACCAGAAAGAATGGTTACTCTCTCATCTTCGCTCTCATTATTGATAATTGGGAATCCTAAAGATGATACTGGTATATCACTTCGTACAAGTTTTATTTCGGATGTTACATCCTGCTCTTTTATTGGTTTAACAATTGCTTGTGGCTGTGATAGCTCAACAACAGGAGCAATTTCCGCAACTGGAGCGACAGGTTGAACCGCAGATAATTCTGGAGTCACAGCGCTAGATTCAATTGTTGGTATTTCATTCATATTACTCATAATCCTATAACATTATATCACATATTTTCGGTTCTCCAAGTGAAGCTCCCTATCCAAGTCTCTCTCCTTCTCTTTTAATTTCTTCTCATAATGTTTCTTACCCCTACCTATTCCAACCTCTACCTTTAAAAATCCTCTGGTATCGTACACACTCACAGGCATAAGAGTCAGGTTACCCTGTTTTATCTTACTTTGCAATCTTACAAATTGATCCCTACTAATTAGCAACTTCCTAGACCTAGTCGAGTCATAATGCTCATCTGCAGAATATTTATATCTAGGTATATCTGCATTTACTAGCCATAACTCATTGTTTATTATTTTTACATACGCATCTCCAAGATTAAGTCTTCCAGTTTTTATAGATTTAACCTCGGCACCAGTTAAGACAACTCCCGCCTCAAAAGTTTCAAGTATTTCATAGTTGAAAGATGCCTTTTTGTTGAAAATTTTCATAATACCGCTATTATATCACGACCTTCCACACAGTAGACCCATCAAGAATATATAGATCTCCCGTAGAAGAATCTACAACAAAATCTTTTATATTTCCCCATGCATCACTCTTTGCGCCCCTATATACCCACTGTGCTTTCAATACTACTTCGTTTGGATGAATTACATTCGCGCCCGCTTCTTGGGGCTTTTCAAACTTTATGAACCTCTTATTCGTAGAATCAAATACGTACAGACCCTCATCAAGACTCTCCGTTGTGTAACCTTTGGTAAGTATCCCCAAATCACCATTAACCCCAGAAATGGTTAATGGATTCTCCTTTTGCATCTGCTCTGCATAGCTGTAACTGTATCGGAGTAAATATGGAGAATCCGATGTTAAGAAATAGAGGCTAATATCCGCAAAAACATCTGTGGCATTTGTAAAGCTATCATTTGTAACATATCTATAGTACAAACCATACCTATTCTCATATGAGAATGTTGATTTAAGTAAAGAATTTTCATCCTGGGCCAACATATATATATTATCTGATTCTGTTAGGACAATGAATTCGCTAATATTATCCGGTTTAATACTCTCTCGGCTTAATCCAGAGATTGCTACAAATGTAGAGAACCACTTACTATCATCAAAAGGTGCTTTAAGAACACCAACCTTTTCATCGTAAACAAATACCCCCGAGTTACCCATGGAAACATACATTGGTTCCTTTAGGAGATTGCTGGTATCTATCAACCTCTCCGAAACTTTGTCATATAAAGATACTCGATATACCGCTTTCAAACCTTTATCCGATATAACCAAATATTTGTTTCCAGAATCATCCGAATATATCTCAATATCTGTAGGATCCGAACCTTCTCCGAAAGCAAGTCTGGAATCTAGGAATGTGGAAAGTTTACCATCGTTGTCTGAGAGTCCAGCACGGTAGTACATAGAGTCCTCCAATGTCAGGATTCTGGAATCATATCCATTCTTTATACCCATATCCTTTTCAGATAGATTTGAAGGGAGGCCATTAAGTTGGGTTTTTGCTTGATATATAGACATCTCTGCCGTGCCTTTGTCTGAAGTAGCATAGCTTTCTGCCTTCTTAACAAGACTCTCTACTTCCGTGAATACACCTGCTGCCTGCTTGTGTATGATGCTTGCGTTTCTTGCTTTAATTGTAAAATTGATACCTAGGGCTAAAAGCACAATGATAGCGATTCCAATGACTACAACCCTTACTCTCCTAGTTCTTAAATCTTTCGTTTTATACCCATCTATCCTCATCCCCTTCATAGAGGTGATTGGTTTCGCATTTATCTTTATCTCCGAGACTTTCGATGCAACTTTCTTAAACCATCTGCGATTACCAAGAATATTCTTTATCCATCCTTTTATCTTCGATAGATATTCAACAGCGCCTTCCTTAATTAAACTGTATCCTTGGAAGAATCTTCCTCTTGTATATTTGATAGTATGTTCTGCCATTACTGCGTATTTTTCAGATTCTTTAGGATGATGGTGTAACAAAGGTTCTTCATCAGCTATCACAGCTTCTTCCGGAATTGCACTTGCATTAAGTTCTTCATCTAAGAAAAGCACAAAGCCACCAGAGCCATCTAACCCCTCTCCCAAAGACTTAAGCCCTGTAACAACATTTTTTGAATCTTTGGAATTAGATAGAGAATCAAGATATCCTGCTAAGATGCCTTTTGTAGAAATCACAAGCATATCCTGATCTTCCAAAGCGATACCTGCAGTGTTTGCCCTACTCTTTTTTAGTATCTCTGATATATCAACAAACTTCCCTGCTTTGTAAGCATATATCTCATTTTCACCCAAGCTGCCAATATACATGCCTTCTTTTCTCTGAGCTACAAGTACAAAGTCAACGTTAACACCTAACTCCTCCAATGTTTCGTCATTCTTGATTAGATCTCTCAATTTCTGAACTCCGTCACTAATAGCATCTTTTAGTGCATTGTTCGTGCTTTTTTCATTAGAATATACATATCCATCTAAAATTCCATCCCAGACAAATTTGCTGATTCTCTCTGCGGGGATGTTTTCTTTACCTGATATATTTAGAAGGCAGTAAAGATCTCCTTCTCTTTCTGTTTTCTTTTCTCCCGAATTAGAAAAATATTTGAAGATTGATACAAAGGAGTTTCCTTCCTTCCCATTTGAGACAAACTGTTGAGCAGTAATTTTCATATTTATCCAATTAAAAGAAATAGTACGGTGACTATGCTTCCTATAACTGTAACGACTAGATAACCAGATACTATCATTTTAATCACTTTATTGTTGGAAGATTCGAAAGTATCTGCAAGAATTCTGGATCTGAGGAAGAGTAATGCTGAGAAAAGTAAATTGCCTATGAGAATTATGACTATTGGTGCTTTAAAAAGACTAACAATATTAATCTCTAATCCAGAAAAAGGATTTTTACCCAAATTGTTTAATATATCATTTGCATCGTCCATTATATTTCTCCTTTCTGTTTAGATTCCAACATATCTATGAGGATATCCTGGATATCTCTTGGTCTTGGAACATTTGTAAACTCAATATTTTGTGCTGTTCCAGCAGTCTGAATATATACAGATCCTACATCAAAGAAGCTACCCAAAATCCCAAGCTGCTTGTGTGTTACATCCTCGATTTTCTCAAGCTGTGCTTCAGACATTGTATGTGCCATGATATTTGGGAAATCCAAGTCTATGACTCTTTGGTCTGTGATTATGTTTACGTTGTAATACCACTTCAGGATAGATGAGACAACAATACTAGCAGCAATCAAGAGAGAGGTTATTAGCAACGCTAAAAATACTGTGAAATTGTGCAATATGGAACTTGAAATCGCTGCGACTATCCATGGTAATGCTAGAACTAAGAGGGTCGCTAGCATTTGAGGTAGGTATATGATCCAGTGCGATCTTATGACCAAGACTATCTCCTCCCCCTGCTCTTTTCCGTGGAATTTCAATCCCTTTGGGAAAGATTTAAAGGAGTGATCATTGTGTAAAGCGATTGTCTCGACAAAAGATCTTTTTAGGCTTCTGAATTTTTGGGGAACATTACTGTTTTGGCTTGTTGTGTCTTTCATATTGATTGTATAACGATATCATAGAATGGAAGTGAGGACAAGGTTATTTGTACTCTATGTTAATATTCACAATACTTCCATTTTGAGGAATTCTAACTGCGCCAGGTGCTCTCATATTAAACACCGTTTTGAAATCTGCCCCAGGTATATTGATAATCCCCCTGTTTGTGTTGAAGGAAACATTCGTGGTTGTCCCATTTGAATTCGTCACTACTGCACTGTAAACGTAAGTCACAGGATTAGAAACGACCGCTTGTAGCTGAGCAATACTGTATGGATTTGCAGCTTGCCCCCAACAGCTTGTTGTATCAATAGCTACTATTCTTGAGTCACTACTTACTTGTGTCCATCTTAGATATGCATTTAATATATCTGCCATCTCAGAATTTGTAAGCCATGGGTTTCTCCCACAGTTATTTCCACTCAAAGAGTATCCTTTTCTAAACCAGTTCTTGTAGAACCAGCTAACTCCAGACTTACTCTCCCATGCATCTGCCTCCCAGTTTAAATATCCACCATTACCAGAGGTTGTATCCCAACCCATATCGTATGAGTATCCTCCATGTACAGCAGCATAAGAGGTATTTGCCAAGACTCCACCACTTGCAAGTACAACTCCACGCGTAGCTGCAACTGCAGCTTCCCAATTAGGCTTGTTAACGCTCTGGTTAAATACCTGATCACACTCATCATCGTCGATAGCTTCGGCTCCATAGTTAGTAGCTTTTAATGCATATGTTCTAGTTGCAATTGCTTGCGCTTTCAACGCCTCTGGACCAAAATCATCAGGCATCTCTGCTATTTTCTTCATGTAGTAATCTTCAAAGCTATACGTAGCATATGTCGGATTATTACAGACACTACAGCTAGCACCATTTCTGTTGCAAGATCTTACTGTTATTGTGCTCATCGTATCGCTCACCATTGTTGTACCTGGGTAGTAAGCACTTAGAATTGCCTGATATGATTGCCCAGCAGCTGCTCTTGCTTTGGCACCCCACTGGCTCATCCCATGTCTCCACGTGTAGGCTCCGTATGAAAAAACTGCAAACGAACCCGAAGGCGCATTACTTAGGAAATATTGCTGTGAAGACTGAGGGTCTGACGAGCTTTGTGGCACCGAGTTAGCATTCACTACTGTTCCACCGGATTTAACTGTCAACAAGTATTGTTGAAGTTGAGAAATCTCTTTTGACAAACTCCCTATGGTCTTTGTTAGTGAGCTCTTACTCGCATACTGGCTACTCAACTCACTTTGCAATTTCGCTTTCTCGGCAGCCAACAATGCATATGAATCATCCATATCCTTCTTTTGAGCTTCTAGATTGGCTTTTTCTGTTTCTAATAACGCCCTACTCTCTTCCAAGCTACTAAACTCCCCATTAATCTGTTCTACCTCCGTCTTCAAAACAGCAATACTACTCTGTTTTAAGAAGAATTCTTTAACTAAAATATCCCAATCTCTACCAGAAAGAAAGAACGTAGCCATCCTGTATCTAGATTGCATGTAGAGATCTGTGGAGAGTTGGTCCATTTCTACCTTCTTTTGCTCCATCAATGTTTGCTTGTCCTCTATCTCTTTTATCTTTGTATTCAATGCATCTGTGTTTGCAGCAATGCTTGCATCCAGTTTTGAAATCTCTTCATTGATCAAGGCAATTTTTTGGCTCACAGAGTAGTTACTCCCACTAATCTCTTTGATTCTAGCCTCTACCTGAGAAAGTGTTGTTTGCTTATCTGCCAATTCCTGATTCTTTTGATTAATCTGGTTCTCTAGATCAGTTGCCTCGTCAGAATATACAGGGTGTGTGAAAAGAAGAAAGCCATAGCCACCGATTAGAACGGCGAGAAACAGTGCTAAGAAATTTTGGGGCTTTTTGACCATAGCCAATTATACACTATCCTTTGAAAGAAATTTTCTACAGAGCGTTCACAATTGTTTTTACAACAAGTACAGAAACCAGAACAAACACCAAACCGATAATTGCCCAAGTTAGAGTGCCCTGAGCCTGTTTAACTTTAGATGGGTCTCCCGCAGAAGCAATCCACATATATCCACCGATTATTATGAAAACAACGCAAAGCACACCCGCAATAGGAAATACAATGTTCATTACACTATCAAGGACGGTTGCAATGCTAGCAATCGTAGGAGGTGTAGTTCCACTATTTATACTGCCATCTCCACCATCATCAATTCTTGTCGCAAAGACAGGTGTCGCTAAAACCATTGAACAGAAGGATAGTAACAAACTATTTAATTTCTTCATTATGAATTCAATAAAGTATTAATAACAAATTTTATAACTACAGGTGCCACAAACACAAGTACCAACCCTATCAAAGAATATATTATGGAGCTTGTTGCTGCCTTTATCTTCTTCTCGTCACCGAAAGACAATATGTACTTAAATCCTGAGATAATTAATGAAACCACTGCAACTATTGCAGAGATTGTAATTGCGTAGTTAATCAAAAAATACAAAAATTCCTGTAAATTCTCATAACTAGTACCTAACAAAGGACTCAAGTCTACACTCATATTGCTGATTCCAAGATTTTAGCTACAGATTAAAGCTATTAAGCCTTAAGAACATTCTGCAATACAAATCTTACTAAGATTACTGCAATGAAGCAGACTACCAATCCGATAATTGCAAATGTTAATGTCTTTGTAGCACTCTCTACCTTACCTTCATCTCCTGCAGCTGTGATATATTTGTATCCACTGAAGATCAATACAACAACGCAGATCAATGCTGCAATACCGATAGCCCAGTTAATAAGGCTGTAGATGAGATCCATAAGGCTCTTTCCCTGAACACCACCTGTGATACCGTCTAAGTATGAAGATGCAGTCTGTGCGTATGCTGCAGATGCCAAGTATAGACCTGAAAATACTGAAGTTGCTCCTGCTAATATTTTTGAAGTTTTCATAAAAACTGTTAAATATATTAATTTATGTACACATTATATAAAAAGCAACAATATCTTGCAATATTATTGCATTATTTTCTGTAATACCAACTCTACTAAGATTCTAGCAATGAAGACGATTACCAGTCCTACAATAGCCGCAGTTATTGTTTTACCGGCCTTTTCTATCTTATCAGCATCACCAGCAGCTGTTATATAGGTGTATCCTGCTACTACGAGGAAGATGACAGCAACTAACGCTGCAAATCCTGTGGCATAGTTTATGATTTCCGCAAGTTTACTATTTGCGAAGGTCTCAACATCAGAATACTTCGTTGTAAAAATAGAAGAAAACTGAGATATGTCTATCAATGCTGCAAGTTTATCCATAGATTCCTAAACCTAGTGTATTAGAAATTAATATTAATATCGCAACACAGAGGAGTATCACAACAAATCCTATGATTGCGTTAGTAATTACCTGCTTAGCTTCTTGTAATTTATCTGGGTCTCCCTTACTAGACATAAGCATATAACCGCCATATATAAGTAAAAGGACAACACAAATCACACTTAGTGGGATAGCAATATCTTTTACTATTCTTACAATATCATTTTCATTAGAAGCCGTAGCATCCTCAAGTGATTGTAACTTGTCGCTTAAAGTAGAACCTAAAGACGCATATGCCTTCGGTAAAACTAGCAGATCCTTTACTGTATCTATAATATTCATAGACGTTATTATACTATACCATACTATATTTTGGCGAATTCGCACACAGATTTGTAATCACACATATTACATTTAAATGGATCTGGATCTGCAGTAAATTCCTTAGATTGAATTTTTGAAACAAGTTCAACCATTCTCTCTCTCGACTTCTCTCTTCTCTTCTCAGAAAGATCCACATCTATACAAACACCTTCCTCAAGGAAGATGTATCTCGCCCCTACTACCTTGTAACCTAGCTTCTGCTCTACAAAAATAGCATACAATGGTAACTGCAAATCATTCTTTATCTCTGCTTCTTTCTTAACCTTCCCAGTCTTGTAGTCAACAATCCTCACCTGTTTTACACCATCTATCTCTTCCACCAAATCTATCCGATCCACCTTTCCCCCAAAACTATACTCTGCAGTATGTACTGTGAAGTTTTCTTCCAAATTCAAAATCCTCTCATCTTTCGAATATATGTCCTGGTAATACTTTTTGAGTATCTCTTCTCCTTGTTTCTTTCTAAGCTCTTCATGTTTCTTACTATCATACCCTCCCCTTACCCAATTCTTCTCGTACAGTTCAACCATCTCTTTTTCGGATGGATATTCAACAATACCCTCTATACCCTCTTGTGCCTTCTTGTGAAGCGAATAGAAGTTGTTTAATGTGTTGTGAACCGTAATACCAAAAGAGAGAGCTGCATTAGGTTTTTGTGGAACTTTTAAGATATATGCATATTCATATTTTCTTGGACATACCTCATACGTATCTAATTGGGAGTAACTAAAATTCTTAACCACCTGTATCCTCACATCTGCACCAGTAATCGAGGTATCCTCTTTTCCCTCGAAGCTATCAATATCTGCAGCCTTCTTCTCTTCAACAAACTCCTCTGCTACATCCCTATCTAAAATTTCATAAAGGAAAATACTTGGTTTCTTCTTTGTTTTAGCATCACCGTAGAAGCTTGCAGCAGAGAGATATAGTTTCTCCTTTGCACGAGTAGCTCCTACATAGAAGAGTCTTCTCTCTTCCTGAATATGTGATTCCTCCTGGCTCATCTTCTTGTCTAATACTTCTTTTACCAAATCCTCTGGCATCGGTATTGCATCACTCATATTTCTAGATGGAAACCTCTGCGCTACCAAATTCGTAAGAAATACCACAGGATATTCCAATCCCTTTGCCCCATGTACTGTCATAATGTTTACAGCATTAAAATCCTCCATCTCCAACTGATCAACCAATGGAGACTCCCCTACCTCCATGCAGTAGTCCAAGTAATCCATATATTCGTAGATATTTGTACCTGGGTTATCTTTTTCATATTTTCTAACAGATTCAAAGAATTTTTGGATATTTGATACCGCAAATAGACTCTCTGCAGTGTTTTCTTTAACAAAAGAATCTAAATACCCACTTATTTTTACAAATTCATAAAGAATTTCGGTGAGGGATCGTGCATCCTTAACCTTCAGAATAGCATCATTCGTTATGATTAAAAGATTTGTTATACCAGCAATACCCTGAGCATTAAAAATCTTTTCTACCAAATTATTCTCAATCACCTCTATATCTTCCAACTTCTCCTCTCCCAACTTTACATTCCAAAGCTTCTCTAATTCTTCAAAAAGCGATATCTTTTCCTCTCTTGCCAATCTGTTTACATCCATATACTCTCTTGGGCTGAGATTCCATATTGGCATAGCTAACAGTCTGTACATTGAGATCTCGTCGGAGGAATTAACTAGAACCTTCATAAAGGCGATAATGTCTTGGATTTCTGGTCTAAAATACAATCCTCTTGATCCTCCGAGCTTGTATGGGATTCCCATATTTCTAAGCTCCTGCACAATTGTTTCTGAATGTGCATTTGCCCTTACCAATATTGCGATATCTGAGAATTTGTATGGCGTTTTTTCTTGGTTGGATACTAATGAGGATTGCCCCGTTTCATCAAAAAGCTGTGCCTTCTCTGTCTCCTTGGCATATTCTCCATATCCTGTGAGTTTTGCAATTTCTTCTGCAATTTTCTCTGCCTCTGCAGTTTCGTTCCCAGCCGTAATTAAGTTCACTACATTGTCATCCTTTTCAAATACACCTTTTGCCACTAATCTCTTGTCTATTTTCTCTGTCACCTCCAGCCTATTTGGATTGTTCTTCTCTATCAGCGTATGTGATGCATCAAGGATTTCCTGCCTAGATCGATAGTTTTCAGTAAGTACTACCTCCATCGCCTCGGGATATGTCTCCTTAAACTGAAGGATGTTGGATATGGCAGCACCTCTAAACTTGTAGATCGCCTGGTCATCATCTCCTACTACTGTGAGTTTTGGCCTATTCTTTTCCTTCTTTTCTTCCAATCCTAGAGTCAAAATATTTACCAATACATTTTGGGTATAGTTGGTATCTTGGAATTCATCCACCAAGATATATTTAAATCTCTTCCTGTATTTCTCTAAGACATTTGGCCTTTCTCTAAACAACTTTAGCGTTAGGATTATTAAATCTCCAAAATCCACCTTCGATTCTTTGAGCTTGAGCTCAGAATACATATTGTATGTCTCTGCCAGTTCATTGTATTTTTCAAAATCTGATCTCTCCGCGTCTGTTTTTTTAGGTAACTTCTTCGCATATTCTAAGTAATCTTCTGGAGATACATCCTCATCTTGAAGTCTTGAGAAGTGTTTAAGAATATCATTAAGTGTCTTGGTTACCATTCCTCTTGGTTTGAGTGTTTTTAGTGGAAGATCATGAAGATATTTTCGCAAGAAGATATATGATTGAGCGGTAGTCATGAGTGAGTAGTTGCCATCAAGCCCAATATTGTATCCTTCCGTTTTCAATATCCCATCACAAAAGGAGTGAAATGTTGAGATTAATGGTTCTTCATATCCATACTCCATCTCATCATCAATTCTTTCTTGCATCTCTGCAGCAGCTTTTTCTGTGAATGTTAAAGCTAAGATTTCGGATGGTTTTACATTACATTTTTTAATGAGATGTAATATTCTCTGGGTTATAACTGCAGTTTTACCAGTACCTGCTCCAGCGATAATTAAGAGATCTCCGTCTACATATTGGACAGCTTTCTTTTGGTTTTCATTTAGCTTTATTGATCCCACTATCTAGAGAGTAATATACATATGTAAACTATGACTGCGAGGATTATTCCCGAAGAAAATATTAATAACAATTTACTGCTTGGGGCTTCCTGAAGAATAGCTATTAACTTTGTTTTGAAAATTCTTTTCATAATAGTTTTAATTAATTAATAATTTTAATGTTTCTACCTCCTCCAAGGTAGATTTAGAATCTTTCAATGCTGGAGTTTCTAGTATGAATGGAATCTCTTTAAGCTTGTTATGATGCAATATCTTTTTAATAGTTTCTTCCCCTAGATTGCCTTTTCCTAAATTAGCATGCCTGTCTTTGTTTGTTCCACACCCTACTGCAGAGTCATTAAGGTGGATTGATTTAACGTTTTCAATTCCGATCTCCCTATCCATATCATTCAGTACACCCTCCATATCATTTACCCAGTCATATCCTGCTGCATATGTATGTTCCGTATCTATGACAAACCCTACTCTTTTTTTGTCTTTAACACCGTTTCTCAATATTCCTAATTCTGTAAAGCTTCTTCCTAATGTTCCTCCTGTTCCTGCGGTACTTTCTAAGAGGAGCTTTTGTTTCCCTGGTACTTCATCTAGTACCCACTGCATGCCTTGAGAGATTCTTTCCATACTGTCTTCGTATGAGAGTTCCTTTTGTGCTCCTGGATGAAAACATACTCCTAGTATTTCTGCATCTATATTCCTCTTTTCCATCTCATTTGCCACTCTTTCTGCGAAATCGAGATATACCACTAGACCCATTTTACCTAGGTGGAAAAGTTGTTTGTCTTCCCTCGCTAGATTGGTTAGATATATTCCATGTATGAGGATTTTTTTAACATCTGATGTTTCTAATTCATTAACAAATGCTTGTATCATCTCTTCTGGCAAGAGTTTTGTTGCCCATCTCATTGGTATAGTTGGCATTATTTGGATAGAATTTACTCCATACTTTTGAGCACTTTTTATGGTATTTTCTATTCCACCTGCAGATGATACGTGTATTCCGTAGTACATAGTTTATTGTAGCACAAAAAGGTTAAATGAATTATAATTGTACCTGTTAAATGGAGAGGTGCCTGAGAGGCCGAAAGGAACTCACTGCTAACGAGTCATAGGCTTTAAAACCTATCGCGGGTTCGAATCCCGCCCTCTCCGCCATGATTATTTCCACTCCCAACTCTCATCACTATCCAATATGTAATACCTGCAACAGCAAACCCAGCTATAGAATCAATAACATAATGCTCAGCCCCATACCAAGTAGCAAAAGCAATAACTAAAGGAACAATAATCAATGGGATCATCTTCTTACCAAAAGTACCAACTAAAAATAACCAGGCAAAAAATGGCCACGCAGCATGATGTGACGGCCATGCAGCGAAATCGTTGTTACCATACATACTGACCAGCGAAACATATTTTGCAGAAAAATAATCATGAATTAACATAACCCTTTGCAAAGGAGGAAGAATCCCTACCTGTGCGGCATACCAAGGCGGAGCCGTTGGAAAGAACACATAGATGATCGCATCAAATATTGAAAACCCTACCAAACCATAAATATATCTGTAAAACATATCCTTACTCTTTTTCCATATCACAAAACCAACTACTAACCAGAACCAAAAGAAAGACATATAGAAAAAGAAAAGTATGTAATCATACCAATTAGGTAGAAATTGCCCAGATGGAGCGTTAGACAAAGAATATTGTAAAAATACTGTGGGTATTTGATCCCCAATACCAAAAAGACTCTTTTCTGTACTTACTAAGACTTCGTTTAACAAAGGCCTATTCAACCACTGTGCAATAACATATGCTTTCCCTCTTAAGAACTCATACAAGTAAAACAAAAGAATTGGTATGCTCCATTCCTTGAGAAATTCCTTTTGCATTCCAAAGATTATCGCTAACAATATTAAAACAACAATAATAATATCCATAGCAAAACGATATATGAAGAAGTTTACAAAAACCAAGGCAAATGCAAGGAATATTAGGATAATGGTTTTATAATTCTTTTTAATGAAGTCTTTGGCTTTCACAATTCGGACGAATATATTAGATTTCGCTAATTATACATACTCTTCACCTAGTTGTCCTTTTTTAAAAAATATATATACTAAAACTATGGATGAGAAAAAACACAACTTTCTCCTAGGACTATGTATTACCCTTGGTACCATCGTTATTGGCCTTGTAAGCTTCATTGTATATGACGAAACCATCTCCAAACAAAAAGCTAGATGTGATTACAATGGTTGGTCATATGCCAATGGAGAATCATTTAAATCTTCAGATAATTGTAACTATTGTGCATGCAGCGATGGACAGGTTGTCTGTACATTAATGGCATGTGAAGAAAATAATTAAATTAATA
>CAZNJV010000018.1:0-8876 GCA_964573565.1 uncultured Candidatus Saccharibacteria bacterium
TAGAACCAGATGCCATAAACCTCTTTACTAATACTATATTCTTTTTATCATTTTTTACCATATTCTGTAAAGCCTTAGATATCAAAAGCCCGCTAGCATAGGAATAGACATAGAAGAATCTTCTAAAATGACTTACATATATCCATCCATTTCTCATACTTTCATCCACATCTACAGCATCCCCAAGATATGCCTTCATATGCTTACAGAAAAGATCCGATATATATTCTTTTGTTAAAAATCCTTTCTCTCTAAAATCATGGTGTAACTCTTTCTCAAAATTGTAGAAAGCGATCTGCCTGAATATGGATGAAATATCGTCCATCAATTTCCCATCTAATAATGATTTCCGAGTTGTAGAATCATCGATGTCCTTGAGTATCTCTTCATATACAAAATCTTCAAAGAAGGTACTTGCTATCTCGGCTAGTGCAATGGGGCTTGAATCATTCAAGGCATTCTGTTTTTTGTGTAATTCCGCATGTACTCCATGCCCACTCTCATGTGCAATGGTTGTGACATCCGTCAATCTGTTTTTGTGATTTAAAAGTATGAAAGTAGGTAAGTCCTTTTTCATACTCGCACAAAATGCACCCCCAGATTTCCCTTCTTTAGGATATACATCATACTGCCCATGGGTTGCATAATTCTTCATGATTTCTCCGAATCTTGGATCAAGATCATTAAATATTTTTTGAACTAATTCAATAGAGTTCTCGTATGAATATTCTTTTTGATCTTCCCCCAATGGGACATTCCTCTCATAATATCCTAATGTCTTTTGCCCAAGAAGCTCGGCCTTCCTTTTGTAATACCTTCTGGAGATATCAAAATGCTTCGTTACTGTCTCAACAAGAGTATCGACGATTTCAGATTCGATATCGTCAGCGAGGTGTCTTCCTAAGTCGGGTCTTGGTATTTTCCTGTATTCATCCTCAGCTTTCTTTGCCCCTAATACAGAATTCATCTCGAATTCTGCTATCTCCGCATATCGGCTATTGATCTCATTGAATTTGATATTTGCACAGTCGCGGATCTTTTTGTTAGTAGATCGTAAGAATCCCACTATCTCGTTGTAGCTAACCTCTCTCTCTTTCAAATCTTCATCTAATATGGTTGCTGTTTGCTTGTCTGTGAGCTCATTAATCATAGCTACCCAGTTCTCATATGCGGTTCTGGAAGTAAGGTTAAATATCTTCTCCTCTTTGTCAGAGAGAAGATATTTTGATTCCTGAAATATCCGTTCTAGATAGTGTTTGTAATTTACAAGTACTTGGCTGTTTAGAAATAATGGTTGTTTAGATTTAGGAATTTTTGCAATATTTAATTCAAAGAATTGTATCTCGTTTTCAAGATTTACGCATATATCAGATATTTGACTTAATCTCGCTTTGATCGAAGAATTTGTTTGGTCTTGCGAATTCCTTAATCCAATGTAGTAGGATGGTTTACTACATATTCCTGTTGTCGCTATTAATTTTTCATACTCATCTAATGCTTTTCTTAATACTTGGGGATCCTTAGTATATTCTTTGCTTGTTTTCCAATGTTTTACAAGTGTTTTTACATTTTCTATTGATATATCAATGTCCTTTTGGATCTGAGGATCGTTTTCTGAGTTGTAGAGTAGGGATAGATTCCAGGTTGTTTGCATATATAGATTATATATTATAGTTAATTAAGCGAAAAGTCTTGACAGGGCGAGCTCCATCAGCTATCCTATAGCTGCTTTGAATTGATCACGCAATTTGTGATCAGGATGATCGGACTATGTCATGTGTCTGGAACTTTCAGATTCATGACCCCATGTGGAGGAAGAGTTTCGTTATGCTCTACAAACCCAAGGGTATTCCGTTCTCCTAGGTGAGTGAATTTTCCTCACCAGATTTAGAGGTGCATAGAAAGAGGTTCTGTGTACGTAAGTACGTGGAAATCCGATGTTTCGGAATCTCGATGCACAGAGGAGTGTGAATGGTTAAAATAAATCTAAATGGGGGCAATTTGCTCGTATTTATTTATATTTAGATTCCAAGTCACACTCCTCTCAAGAAAGTCTCCTGTTTTTCACCCCAATATCTGATATAATTATCCTCAATATATTGATCCAGTAATCACTGGGGAATAGTAGAAAGAAAGTATATATACAAGTAGAATCTACCGTAAGTAATACGAAACATACATAAATGAGAAATAAATAGGGTGGTACCGCGTACACATGTTCGCCCCTTTCTAAAGATTAATATTAAATATATATTAGTTTTTAGAGAGGGGCTTTTTGTTTAAATTAACAAATACAAAAATGGAAGATATAAGGATAAAGAAAACAGATACAATGCCAAACTTTCCTAAAGTAGAGGCAGATGTTATGAACTTTTGGAAAGAAAATAATATCTTTCAGAAAAGTATTGATCAAAGAGATGTAAACAAACCATTTACATTCTATGATGGGCCAATAACCTCAAATAACAAACCACACTATGGTCATGCATTAACAATGGTCATAAAAGATGTAGTACCTAGATACAAAACAATGAAAGGGTACAGAGTAGATAGAAGTCTAGGATGGGATTGCCAAGGAATACCTGTTGAATATGAGGTGGAAAAAACATTGGGTTTTGAACAAAAGGATGATATTGAGAAGTTTGGTATAGAGAAGTTCAACCAGTTATGTAGAGAGTCTGTTCAAAAATATCAAGGGGAAATATTTGCATTAACTGAAAGAATGGGAAGATGGGTAAACAAAGATGAGGAATATGCAACCATGGATCCTAAATACATAGAAAGTGTATGGTGGTCATTAAGCGAGTTATATCGAAAAGGCTTGCTATACCAGGGCTACAAGGTCGTTCCTTACTCTACAAGAGCAGGTACAACACTTTCCAACTCCGAAGTAGCATTGGGAGGATACAAAGCAATCGTTGATCCTGCAGTTACAGTTGCTTTGAAACTTAAAGATGATGACAGATACCTATTAATATGGACTACTACACCATGGACATTACCTGGAAACCTATTGGTTGCTGTAGGTAATGATTTTGAATATGTTGATATAGAGAAGGATGGAAAAACATATATTGTTGGTAAGGCTCTCGTAGAGAAAATATTTGGAGAAAATCCAAACATGGTTAAAGAGTATCGAGGAAGCGATCTTGTTGGGAAAGAATATGAACCATTGTATCCATATTATGCAGATAAGCGAGAAGAAGGGTGCTTTAGAGTAGTACACGGAGAGCATGTAACCTTGGAAGATGGAACAGGATTAGTACATCAAGCACCATATGGAGAAGAGGACTTCGCTTTGATGACAGATATGGGAATCAAGATGTTTGATTACCTTGATGATCAGGGCAATATGAAAGATGAGATAGAGCAGTTTAAAGGAATGTTCTACAAAAAGGCCAACAAGTATGTAATGCAGGATCTTGAAGAAAGAGGATTGCTATTTGCCCACGAAGACCATGAGCATCAGATGCCTATGTGTTGGAGAACAGATACTCCGTTGATCTACAAACCAATCAAGAGTTGGTATGTAAAGGTATCTGAAATCAGAAAACAGATGGTAGAGGAGAATAACGATATTAACTGGATACCAGAACATATAAAGGAGGGAAGATTTGGAAACTGGTTAGGAGATGCAAGAGATTGGGCCTTAAGTAGAAATCGATACTGGGGAACACCACTCCCAGCTTGGATATGTGATAAATGTGGGGAAACAGAAGTCTTAGGATCATTTGAGGAGGTAAAAGAAAGATCTGGTGTAGAACTTACAGATCCTCACAAACCATTTGTGGATGATGTTACATACAAATGTCCTAAATGTGATGGACAGATGAAGCGTGTTAATGATGTTATCGATGTATGGTATGACTCCGGTTCTATGCCATTTGCAAGATTCCACTATCCATTTGAAAACAAGGAGAAGTTTGAAAAGAAATATCCTGCAGAATTCATTGCTGAAGGAGTGGATCAAACACGTGGTTGGTTTTACACATTACATGTTTTAGGAACTGCACTCTTTGGGCACAAGGCTTTCAAAAATGTCATCGTTAATGGTTTGGCATTAGCACCTGATGGTACGAAGATGTCAAAAAGTAAGCGAAACTATACCGAGATAAATGATGTACTTGATCAGATGGGGGCAGACTCTATGAGACTGTACTTCCTCAGCTCTCCAATTGTACATGGAGAAGAGGTCATCTTTAACGAAAAATTCTTGAAAGAAGTTATGACATCAGTCATGTTACCATTCTGGAATTCTGTTAAATACCTACTAAGTTACAAAGAAGATCTCTCTAAGATTGATGAATTGAAGCTAGAAAATGTTATGGACAGATGGATCGTTGCAGAGTTAAATACAACAGTAGAGAAGGTAAATAGCGCCATGGATCTCTACGACCTTCAATCCGCGACTAAGGCAATTGCAGCATTGATAGACGATTTGTCTAAGTGGTATATAAGGAGATGTAGGGAGAGATTTGTCAGTGGTGATAATGATGCATTGGATACATTGCAGTTTGTGCTTTTAGAAATCGCAAAGTTATTAGCACCATTTGCACCATTCCTGGCTGAGACAGCTTTCCAGACTCTTCGGACAGATAGCAACAAAGAATCTGTACACTTGGAAGATTATCCTACTGCAAACGAAGCACTTTTGAACGAGAATCTTTTAAATGATATGGCAAATATCAGAGGAGTATGTTCCTTAGGTTTGAATATCAGAGATGAGAATAGATTGAAGGTAAGGCAACCACTTGCAAAAGCATATGTCCCAGTTAAAGTTGCCGAGCTTTTAGAGATAGTTAAAGGAGAACTTAATGTAAAAGAAGTTGAATACTCCGAAAAAGAGATAGAAGGGGACGGTTTAGTATCTCAGAGTGATGGAAAAGTTTTTGTAACTTTAGATACAAATATTACAGAGGAGTTGAAAGAAGAAGGTCTGTTAAATGAGATTATCCGTGGACTTCAGGTTGCAAGAAAGGAGAATGGTTGCCAGGTTGGAGAAAGAATCAATGTGGATTACTCAACAGACTCTGATGCGTTGGATCGGTTAATGGAAGCACATAAGCAAGAGTTGCAAGGGGCAGTATTGGCTGACAGCTTTGCAAAAGTATCTCTTGAAGATGGAACACAGATCAAAGTTGCAGATGCAGTATTAGTTGTAAGAATTAATACTCAGAAAGAGTAACCTTAATACCTGTAATCTTTTGAAATTGAAGATTAGCCTCATCTAATGACTTGTCTGAAGCTATTGCTAACTCACCAACAATATTTCTAACAGACTCTTCTAATTGCTTTTCAATACTTGTAGGGATTAATCTACCTTCCTTTTCTCTTCTCTTCTTGATGAAGTTACAGTATTGGATAATTTCAATAGTAGATTTAATATCAGACTTCTCTTCTAATTCTTTAAACATGTTCAACATAATATTAAAATCTGTAACCTTTGGGTTTTTGGAAGGTGAGGTTTTCAAGATTTTGATCTCTTCCGCGATTTTCTTTGCAGAGAGGACCTCTCTGATACCTAGGGGTTCTACGTTATCTACGGGAGTAGAGATGCTAAGTGGATTTGTGATTAACTCAAATTCAAAATACTTCTTCTTTTCTCCATTAAATTCAATTTCTTTCTGAGCTTTTACTTTACCTGCTCCGTGTGATGGGTAGAAAACTTTTGATCCGACTTTTAATTCCATATGGAGAATCCGTAATATTAACGCTTCTATTATACCATGAAAGTGATATACTTTCCTTAATGAATATTGTAGTAATAGGGGGAGGATCCGGCTCCTCAGTAGTACTTGAAGGATTAAAAAAGTACAGAGATCTCAACCTCAGTGTGATTGTCGGTATGATGGATGATGGAGGGAGTAATGCTGTTGTTAGAGATGAATTTGGACTTCTACCACTTAGTGATGTCAGAAAATCCATACTCGCATTGGCTGAGGATAATGAGAACAAATTCCTGAGAGAACTTCTCACATACAGATTTGCGAATGAAAATTTGAAAGGACATACCCTGGGGAATCTTTTGATGATTGCAATGGCAGATATTGTAGGATCAGAGATAGAGGCAATCAGAACTATGTCACAAATGTTTGGTGTTAGGGGAAAAGTTATCCCTGTGACTTTGGATGATGTCAGATTAATTGCGGAATATGATGATGGGAGTGTTGTAAAGGGGGAGCACTATATTGATGAACCTGAGAAGGATATTAATATAGTCAAGTTCGGCTTGGATGGTAGTGCTAAGGCCTATCCTCAGGCGCTAGAAGCCATCTCTGAGGCAGATTACATCATATTAGGTCCTGGTGATCTATATACTACTCTTCTACCTAATCTGCTAGTCGATGGTATGAAGAAGGCGATTAAGAAATCAGACGCAAAAGTGATATATATATCCAATCTTATGACCAAGATTGGTCAAACCAGGCACAAATCATTAAAAGAGATCGTAAGAATTATTGAGGATCATATCGGTAAAAGGCTAGACTATGTACTCATTAACAATGGCAGAATACCAAAGGAAGCATATCAGAGATATATCGCGGATGGTGAGAACTTGATTCAAAATAATCTAGAGGAAGAAAAGGGTAGGGTACTTGTTTACAGAGACTTAGTTGCAAATGATGAGATTAAAAGAGAGAAGGGGGATATTTTAAAACGCAGCCTTGTTAGACATGATTCTCAGAAATTGGGGAAGGTTTTGTATGGGATATTCAGTAAAGGACCTTTAAATAGATTCTTTAGAAATATTTTTTCCCAGTATGTAGACTAGATTCTTGTCATCTTCATCTGGTTTCTCTTCTATCTCGAAACCATTCCTAGTGAGTATATCTGTGATATTAGTACCATGTGACTCAATAATTATATTCCTTATGTATTTAAGTTTGTTTTCACCCTCTAACTCTGTTAATACTTCTTTTTCTGCCCCCTCTATGTCCATCTTCATAAGGTCAATTGGGGTATTAATGTATTTGCTTAATTTCTCAGTTTTTACAGAGATTGGTGTTGTACTTTGTTTTCCATTCCATGCATTAGATTTAAATCCTGCGGTGGAAAATGCATCATACTGGTTATCAATATGGAATTCTCGTATCCCTTCTGTATTACCTAAGGCAATATTGTGTAATTCAATCTCCTGAATATCATTACAGTAAATATTCTCTTCTAGTAATGGGAATATGTTAGGATTAGGTTCAAACCCTAAGATTTTCGCATTAGGATAATTCATTTTGAAATACAGGATTGAAAGACCGATATGTGAGCCAAGATCGAATATTACTGGAGAATCTGTGTGTAGATCAACTTTGTATATCTCTTTATTAAAAATTTCGTCCTTAAGAATATCGAACTCCTGCTTATTGGTATATCCGATATTGTATTTGTGTATTTTAGAATATTTAATTTCCATACCTGAGTTTACAAAAAGGCCCTGGTATTATCCAGGGCCTAAAAGATTACATAGCTTCTATTTTATCCATAACAAATTGAACTTTAGCAGCCCAACTGTCGGCTGTAGGAGGACAGTAAGAGTATGATATTGCTCTAGGAGTTGTCATACCTTTGGCATAGTACTTGGAAAGACCTTCAGATACTTTCCAGATACCTTCTTCCCAGCTAGAGAATCCACTTTTACCCCAACCCCATGCGTTGTAAGGTCTGAAAGTGTTTTTACCACCTTCGGATTCAATAACAGAGATGGATGCTACAAGTCTGTAGTCTATACCATATCTATCTGCAGCAGCTACAAATTCGTTTGCATAATCTGCTAAAGGGGCATTTCTCTTAGACAAATATGCTTTAATTTTTGCAACTCTTACATCAGTAGCTTCGTTTGAAGATACCTCTGTATTTTCTGCAGGTATGTTTTCAGTACTTACAATTGAAACCTGTCCTTGGTCTGCTTGTACTAGGTTTACTGGTACATTATCTCCAATTACTTGGGAAACAATACCTAATCCTAATACTGCAGCTACGATTGAAAGAGCTTTTCTACCTTTTATATATATGGTTTTCATTGTAGTTTTGTTCAAATTAAATCCTTTTCAGGATGTCATATATTATACCACAAATGGCCTATAGCAATCAAAGTAGCCAAGGAAACATCCCTTGGTATATTATTAACCTATGAAATCAATGGTTATTAATGATGTGAAGTACAAAAGGCCTAAGAAGGGTATGATATCGCTGTATGCGGCTATTGCTGGATTGCTGATAGGGTTCACATATTTGTATATTTCTAACTTCAAAACGGTCAATACATTAATAACTTTCCATAATCCCAAGGTTCAATACAAGACGTATTCTGTAGCTTTCGGCGATGACATGCCAGAGGAGTATGTAAACAAAGTGAAGGATAGTGTATCTGAGATGGTATTTAACAAAAAACCGAGATTTGAATTTGTAGATGGGAGTGCAGATATAAAGATTGAGGCAACAAAACAAGCAGATAATGATGTGGAGATAGGGGAGACCTTGGTTCCAGTTGGGCATATGTATTCACTTAAGACATCTACTAGCGATGAGGATATTAAGAATATGCATGTGTATGTTTTGGATGATATATATATCAGTTTCCTTAAGAGTCAGTACGATATCGATGCCCAAAAGTTGGAGAGTGCAGATGATTTAACTGCAAAGATGGCGGAAAATGATTCCAATGTTGGATTAATATCGTATTCTGATATCGATTACAGAATGAAGGTTTTGAAGGTTGGTGAAAAGTACTATCTGGATGATCATAGTGCTGGTGTAACTATAAAATTCTATGTGTCTTTGAAGAATACCGATGATACTTTAGGATTAAATATTTTAACTAAGAATATTGATTTTGGTAGTGAGGCTACATCTCCTGCGGATTTGTTGAAGCTTAATATGAC
>CAZNJV010000018.1:8976-13722 GCA_964573565.1 uncultured Candidatus Saccharibacteria bacterium
GCGAGAGAATCGATGTAGTACTCTATCAAGTTTCCCGATATCCTTATTTTTTACTTTCTTGATTCTAAATTCTGGATATTTCCAATTTTGATGAAGAAGATTTGCAGTAAGGATCTGTTTGAATTCTGTGTTAATGTTAATCATGGTTTCTAGGTATCGGGCATTTGTGAGATCTTGAGAAAGGTATGATCTGAGTATGTGCTGCCTGCCGTTGTGTTGGCTAACTACCTGTTGTTTAGGAAACTTTGGAATGAAGATTGTTGTGGGAATATCTCTTTGTAATTTAGAAGCTATCCTTCCAGGATTCGGATTCGAGGTTACATCTGTGGGTATGAAGTCGTCAAAAAGGAAGAAATCTATACCTTGCATGTCTTCTTGGCCCGTGGAGCAGGTTATCGGTATCCCTAGATCTTGCATTTTAATTAAGAAGAGAGCTTCTAATAGCAATCCTGATTGTGCAGGATCCAATGAGTTGGTATCTAAGTATGAGGTTAGTGATAGCTCTCGGAGTTTTTCTTCTTGTGTTCTTATATATCTTCTATCATGATTGGATGTTTTGATGCGATATGTAAGGATCTCGGTTGCGGTATCTAATAATATTGTTTGTTGTTCTTGTTCTGTAATCTCTTGTTCTGGCATCTTGTATTGTTTGTAATGGTGTTGCTCATCGGGAACGAGGTTTGGATTCTCGTCCCCGATGTCTTACAGCTACTAGAGCAATGAAAATCTGAATTCCCATCTGTTTTTCAGTAGTAGCTTTTTGGTTCTAATATTGCTGTAATTCCGAAGGAACGTTTTTAGATTTTGTATCTCCTCCAGGTTCGTCGTTGTAACGATGGCATCTTCGATGAGCACATCGTTTTCAAAGATTTGTATGGAGAAGTTGTGCCGGGGTGAAATCTTGGCCGCGTACATGAGTATATCACCTAAAGTTGTGTCTTTAAGAGAGAACTCTTTAACCTCTATATCTGAGGCAAACACGATTTTCAGTCTTACTTCTGTAGGTTTATTCAAAGCCTCTTCTCCTTATTATTACGAGCAAAATATGTAAGAAACCCATTATACACCCTATAGAAGATCGCTATCAAATAAACAGGGCAGACCTAGGTCTGCCCCGCATAGCCAAAAGACAGAGACAATTATTTAATCTCTATCTGTTTTGGTTTTACCTCATTAGCTTTTGGCATCTTAATGGTTAATACACCGTCCTTAAATTCCGCCTCAGCTTTATCTGGATCTATCTTTGTAGGAAGATTAAAAGATTGCTCATATGAAGATTCCATACTTCTAAAGTAGTATTTCTTAGAATCATCATCGGATTTCTCTTCCTTCTTAGAATGTCCAGAAATAGTCACAGCATCTGCCATGATATTTAATTTGATATCTTCCTTACTTATACCTGGTAACGCCATTTTTACAAATACATCATCCTTCTCTTCCCACAGATCTGCAGAAAGAGTAGGGGTATTAAATGAAATAGGTGTCTCCCAGATAGATGGGGTGAAGAAATCATCGAATATTGACCTAATTGGATATCTCATAGGTCTTTCATTGTTATCTCTTGTTATAATTTTCATATAGTTTTATATAAAAATTTAGATTAGCAAATGATAGCCCTAATTGCTAATCCGTGTCAAGAGGGTTACTTTTTAAATTTCTCGACAATGAAAATTATTAAGGTAGAAACAAGATAAATAGCTAAAAAGAAGATAAAGAAGTTTAATACGTAATCCAAGATTTTTACAAAAATTGTCCTTGTTGCAATTATGTTAACATTCCGGGGTATGAAGTTGAATGCGTAAAATTCTAGTAACAAAGATATAACAGATACAATAAAAATACGTTTTTTGGATATGAATTTCATATATTTATTTCTCCCTGAAATTATATATACTAGTATATACCAATATGAAAAAGATTCTTTGGATACTATTGTTTGTTGCTTTAGTAGCAGGCTTCTATTGGGGCTTGAAATGGTATAGGAATAGTTTGCCACTACCTGAGGGTTATGTTTCTATGGAATTCCCGTTGAAAGACGGTAGGTATATGATTGTTCAAAGTGGTAAGTTCGGTAATATTCATACATCTCCAGTTGAAAAATACGCGCTAGATATTGTTAAAGAGCCCCCTATTTCTTCTTTGTTTAAATTTAGGAAAGCAGCTTTAGAGGATGATGTTACATACGGTACAAAGATATATAGTCCATGCAAAGGATATGTTAAAGATTTGAGAAATGGTGTTGATGATCAGCCAATTGGTATTAAAGATCCTAGTATGGGTGGTGGTAATTATCTCATTATAGGGTGTGATGGCTTTGATGTTATGTTGGCACACATTAGAAAAGATACTTTCTTGGTAAATGTTGAGGATCAAGTGAGTGTGGGTCAAGAGTTAGCACAGATCGGTAATAGCGGAAATACGGATGGTCCTCACCTGCACCTTATGGCATATATATGGAATGAGGACAATACTGAAAAGATACCAGTACCGATGGTCTTTGATGGGAAATTGTTGTACAGATACGATATTGTTAGTTACTAGTTGGATTTAATTCTGTAATATTCAAACAGATATTGTCCTGCTATGCCGGCATATTTCCCGAAATAATCGGTATACCATTTTGATATATCCTCTTTCTTTGTATATGGTATGTGATATATTTCTTTGGCAATATTAAACATCCAACGGTCAATGGGTACTGTATCTAGATATCCTAATGAATACAGTAAGATACAATCTGCAACCTTAGGACCTATACCCGGGAGGGAGATTAGCAATTTTCTAATATCTTCCTTGTTATTTGGTAGTTGAACATCAGAGAGTAGTTTGGATGTTTCTTTGAGGTATGGTGCTCTGTAACCAATACTGGCTTTTTGAAGCTCTGATATAGAAGTATTAGCAATGGATTGTATTGATGGGAATGTTTTGTAATTTGTGTCTACTATGGGGTTGCCAAGCATATTGGAGAGTGTTTTTATACTTTTTCTAATAGCCGGAATATTTTTGTTGGTGGCAAGTATATATGATGTGGTCGTTATATGGAAATCTTGTTTTAATATGGTTATATTTTTTACTTTGTTTATTGCCTGATTTATATGTTTATCCTTGTTTATCTCCTTTTTAACTTTTTCTAAATCTAGATCTTTTCCGAGATATCTGTTCATATCTAGATTTTCATTAATTTGCTTAATGTTTCCCCTATTACCTATTATGATTAAACCACTATGGGTAAAACCATAATATTTATCATTGTTGTATTCCCAATTAAAGGCTTGGCCTCCTAAAAGGATTGTTTGTAGGTTTAGATTCATGATTAATTATATATTAAAATTAGGGGTATCCTACTAATATTTCTAAAAAGAAATACTTTCAGATACCCCATATCACTTACTTACCAAATACTATTCTTTTTGATTTAAAAAATATTGCGAACAGAGATATAACTCCTAATACAGCAAAAGCGAAGAATACCCCCTCACTATCTACTAAAAATCCAATAACAGGATTAAAGATAGTTAAGGCTAATCTTCTTGCCATGCTCACAAAGGATAGTACTGTAGCTCTCTGTTCTCCGGTTATTTCTCCATTAATATCCTTGGACATCACACTTGGTATCTGTAAGCCTAATCCTCCAGATAGACTCAGTACCATTATGATTCCAAACGTATTATGGAACATTGCGGCTAGTATGAATCCTACTGCCACAAAGATGGCTACGTAGATCATTGTTTTTCGTAAAGATATCTTCTCTATGAGATATGCTAAAAACCTCATAGCTATCATCTCTGCGACGAGTAATACTGCCCTGTATATACCATACATGTTCTCCGGTACAGACATTACTCTCAGCGCTTCTTGGTATAGCCATATTACAAAATAACTTGTAGCACCTATGATGCTAATATATATTGCTATCCTTTTTAGATTGGAAGCGTTTTTCAATATCCTAAATCCTTCTTTTGCTGTGCCAAGATAGTTGGGTTTGAGAGATTTCTCTTTCTTAGGAATAGTTTTCTCTTTTATGAATACCCAAAGCAAGAAGAATGAGATTATGGATGTAATGCTCCCTATTCTGAATAGCACCTGAGGTTCTAAGAGGTCTCCTATGAAGAAGAATAGGATGGAAGCTGAGATCATACCTAACATATGCAAGGTGTTACTTACTACAGATATGTGTCGGTATTTACCTTCCAGCCCTAACTCTTGTGATACCTCGTAGATTAAAGCCTCTTCTGCTCCTGATATAAATGCTACTCCGAATGCGAATATTAATTCGGAAAGAGCAAAGAGGTATATGTTTGGTACAAGTGTGTACACTACTGTACCTATCGCAGTTAATGCATAGCCCAACAATACAGACTTTTTCTTTCCACATAGATCCCCAAACACACCTGTTGGTATTTCGAGGATGAATATCCATAGGGTAAACCAACTTTGTAATGTTTGGATTTCTGTTTGATTTAGTCCTCCCCAATCTTTAAAGAATATGAGGAGTACTGGACCGATTAGCTCAAGTCCTAGAAGGAAATCTATTATCCAAAATATAATGATTTCCTTCGGCCATTTAAAAGATTTTTTTAACATAGTTTTCTCCTTTTCTGAATAGTTATTTGGTTGTAAATGAACACCCTCCCGTTATTGAACTTGAGGGTGTATAACTTCCAAATATCAGAAAAAGAAAACCTCCGTATTTGGAGGCTATTCACTTACAATTTTGATTAGGAATTATGCAATAGAAGAGTCTCC
>CAZNJV010000019.1:0-13616 GCA_964573565.1 uncultured Candidatus Saccharibacteria bacterium
TTTACGACAGTTTTTACAACTGTAAGTGTTGGTTGTATGTCGTCATTGGTAATTGAACATACGATATTTTCTCCTTCATTTAGTGTCACAGTTCCTCTTAATTCAGATGGGCATTTGTCTCCAGTTATTGATACAAACTGATAACCTGGACGCCCAACTTCATTTATAATGATGGGGGTATTGGCATCAACAGAAAGTATTTGCCCTGAAGTTACAGGTGTACCTCCAATTGTAAGCCCGAAGTCATCAACCGCTGCTCTACCGCCATGATCGTTTTGCACATTCTTGATCAATGTTATGGTTGGAGCTATATCATCATTTGTTATTGTACATGTAACATCTTCGTCTAATGCAAGAGTAAGTTTATTCCCAGAAAGAGAGCCGCCATCACAAGACCAATTGCTTGTGGTATATCCCGATGGTCCAGATTCACTTAGTGTATACTCTATACCTGCCTTTACAGTATGGAATTCATTAGAATCTCCTTCATCCATGAATCCACCATCCAAACCAGATGCGGTTAGATCCCACATGTGTGCAGTTTCATTTCCACCGTTATCAAGTGACAAGGTTTTCACTAATTTCAAAGTCGGAGCTACATCATAATTAGTTATTGTACATGTAGCAACTCCATTTGCAGGAACTGTTACATCTGTACAATTATCATATGTTGTTGCATAGCCAGCTACTGCGGGTTCTGTAATATCATATGTTATGCCTCCTGCATATTTTGTTAAGTCATTTGATCCATCGGTTTCGAATTGCATTGGTGAACCGCCATCAACAACAAAACTAAAGTTTTCTGCTTTTAATGTCCCACCGTTGTCATTTTTAACGATTTTTACAACTCTAAGAATTCCAGTATCTCTAGTGTTTGTAAATGTACATACTAGATCTTGTCCAGAAGTTAGAGTAATCGATTGGCTTTCTACTGCTCCATAACTGGTACTATTACAGGTTAAATTTGTTACATGGTAGTTAGATTTTTGATCTTCTGAAATAGTGTACGTGCCAGGATTTACGGAAATGTTAGAACCCATGATGTTATTCCCACTACCATTCACATCCCATGTCCAATCAGTTGCTCCAGTTATGTCTATGATGCCATCCGCATTTGTATCAACATTTTTTAGAACAGTTATAGTTGGATATTTTACATTGATAAAATCATTTGTATAATTGCCTCCTCCTGGAGCTAGAGTCACATCTATGTAATCAGAAGTTGGATATATTTTGTACCAACCACCAAATGAAAGAGCTTCTCTTAATTGGTATGTTCCTGGTACAAGATTTGAGAATCCGTAGCTACCATTTAAATCTGTCAAAGTAGATAGTTCTCCAGCATCGAGGCTTCCGTTCCTGTTTGTATCTATATATATAGTCCATCCTAAAACTCCTGTCCTGTCACCAGTTGTTGAATAATCACCATCGGCATCGTTATATTTATGTCCTCCAATTGCACCTCTCATGAGATTGGTGAAGGTACAGGTAATATTTTCGCCTGCGGAAATATTAATAGATGTGTTTATGCTGCCATCTGAACATGTTACGTTGTTTAAATCCCATCCGTATAGTGCATTTTCAGTTACAGAGTATGTCCCAGGTAATAGATTGGTGAATGTTTTTGTATTTGAGCCATATACACTGCCATCATCAGTTAATGAAAAATCTGAGAGTCCATTTCCAGTTGTTGTAAAACTAAATGGTGATGCAGTGTTAGGGTTTGCATCTTTTACTATTGTCAAACTTCCATATTTGGTATTGGTAAATGTACAAGTAATTGTTTCTCCGCTGTCCAGCTCCAAATTGCCAATAACCTCATTGTCTCCAATGGAGCTTGTACAAGATGCATTGGTGTTTGTCCATCCGGCCACACTATTCTCAGAAATAGTGTATGTGCCAGGTACAAGAGTTTGTTCATTAGGAGTATCAGAATCTTTCAGGCTAAAATTGCTATATCCTGTACCAGTAGCAGTAAAGCCAAAGCTCTGAGGATCTCCTGAAGGATTGGTTACCTTATCAACTATAATTTTTCCTGTCTTAAGTTTGTTTACGAAAGTACAGCTTACATCTGGGTTCTCTTTTGTTAAAGTTACCTTAATTAATGATCCATCTACAAAACATGGGGATGAAACACTCGCCAATTCCCAACCACTGAGACCAACTTCTGTAATTGTATATGTTGCGTCGCCGTTATTAGCACTTAATGATAGTCCAGATGCGGTAGCTCCACTGGCAATTCCATTTACATTTGTTAATCCTGCGAGATTAAAAGTCCAGTTGGAAGGATTGGCTCCATTATCTGTAGATTTAATGGGTGTAAATGATCCAAGAATTACGATTTTGCCAGGATTTATTGGAATATCTTTGTTTCCAGATCCTCCACATGCGCCTGACACTAATCTGTAGTGCAGAGAAGCTCCATTCCATTGCCCCGCCTCGTTACTTAGCAATGCATTCCAATTTAGTACAACTGTAGAGGCTGTTGCTGTAAACGAGATTGTGTACTCTGCTGTGCTATCAGAAGCGGTATGTACTGGGAGGCTTGTTGTCAAGCTATTTGCTCCTGTAGCTGAGAATGTGTTGAAATTTTCATAACCAATTATTCCATTACTATCTTTGTAATCATGTCCTAATACGACTGAATATTGTCTTCCTACTACTAATCCGCCGATGGTAAGACGGGCAGGAACATTTTCACCTTCAGACCAACAGTCACCAGAACCGGAGCAGAGATTTCCAGTAGTATAACTACCACCTTTTACTTGTCCTTCAAGAGTGTGTTGTCCCGCTGTACATACTGCGGTATTAACAAAATTACATGTAATAATGTCGCTATCATTTACAGAGATACTTTGAACCCCATCTGTTGTAGATGTTCCTACAGTATTTCCGAGCTGATTTTTACATTCTACATTTAAGAGTGAGTATCCATTTATTAGAGTTTCTGTTACTGAATATGTTCCGGCTGTTATCTTTCCAGTATTTACTTGACCATTTGCATCTGTTATTAATGTCGCGCTTGATGTCCCAGAGAGTGCGAATGTCCATCCGGTTCCTCCAGGTGTGCTTGTATTTTCAAGATATTTGTTTACAGAGATGGTTCCTCCACATGTTTGAGAAGCAAATGTCGCTAATTGGGTCGCTAGATTTGAGAAATTTGTTGTAATAACATCTGTCGTTAAAAGATTCGTACCATTTACAACATTTCCGGAAATGGCTTTTAGATTATCTGTATTTAGCTCATTACCGATTCCTAATGCTAATATCCTGATACCAGCAGACTTCGCAATATTTGCTTGTGTCTTTGCAGAGTCAACGTCTTTTGGGCATGTAGAACTCCCTCCGCAATCAGGGAATGTAGGATTTCCATCTGATGCGAATATCATTAGATTCGGTTTATTTGCTCGAGGATCAAATGTGCTTGCTGCGGCAGATATAGCTTCTTTCCAGTTTGTACCTTGATCTACACCCGGGAGTATGTTGTTTATCGAGGTCTTAACAGTGCTAAAATCTGAAGTAAATGGTTGCACGACGGTGGCGCTTGTTCCGAATTTTGTTACTGAGAATTGGGTTGGTGTTCCATCAAGAGAATCGACAAGTGATATCATTGCAGATTTCATCTGGTTTAATTCTGTTGAATCAATACTGCTCGAGATATCAATTACTAAAGCGATATCTAATCCACATGATTGGGTGAGTGGTGGGTTGGAAACAGAATTTGTAGAGACAGTAAAACTACTGTTTATCGTCTCTGTGGGAGACCATTTATTATTACATTTCCAATTTGCACTAGTACCTGTATATTTAGTGAGAATAGCGTTCCAATCTCCTAGAACTGCAGAACCTGATAGAGTGTAACTCCCTGAGAGCGAAGAGACATCTTTTTTACAAGAGGCTACATTGGTCGTGTTCCCATCCGGGTCTGAAACATCAATTCTGTAATAAGTTCCGCTGTTTTTTGTTAACTCTGTAGCATTCATATATACCGTTTCTCCCTGTTTGTATGCTGTCTTCGGGGTAGAGAAACTTGCTTCTGCATATGTCAAAAATACCGTGAAGTGGGTAATATTCTCACTTATGACGACGCCATTACTAACATAGCTATCTAGCTCGTTAACCCCTGTCGTCAACTCGCTTTTATTTTCTACATAACCAATCTTTGTATTATTCCCATTTGAAGGAAGTGTTAAATCATATTTAAATGTCCCATCTACCATATCTGTTGTAATATCATATGCGATATTTGATACAGCACCTGTCGCATCCACCTCTTCCTGTGTAAGAGTTATCTGTTTTATAGAAAGAGTAGAGGGATTGTCGGGTAATTTAGTAAATGTCACAGTTACATCACTATCTTGTGGAGCTACATATGCCTTATTCAAAACCACAACATCTGATGTAACAGCTGTATTACCATTCGTAATCCACTCCGGATCTGAAATACCCTCCTCCAAAATATCTTGGGAAGTATCGGTGGTATAGAGATCATCTATAGCCATAACAGACGGAGTGAATGAATATACTAACAGGAAAAGAGAAGTAAGTATTTTACTTACCACACCCAAAGATTTCCTCTTCATTAATCTAAAAAGATTTAACTTATATGAGGTTCCACTTTGAGTTATAGTCGCCGCGAAACCTGTCTTTACAGGTCGGTTTCGCCATTCGCTCCGCTTGATTTATACGGCGACCAAAAGAAATCAAGCATCAATGCCCCTGTGCCTTATAGTGTAATGATACTACAAATGAAGGATGAAATCAATCGTGAACTATTCGTGAACAATTATTAATCTATGCAACGCTCGGGTCATACCCACATAGAGTAATCTCCAAGTTAACTCTGTATCTGGATACCTCTCATCATTAATATCCAGAACATATACAGAATCAAACTCCAATCCCTTTGCTTGCTCTATGGGTAATACCAATACCCCTTGCTTGTAATCACTCTCTGAATAGTTAACAACATCCCTATCTATCTCTGCTGCATATTCCTTTAGTACATTGTATATCCCAATCGCATGATTCTTGTCCCTACACAACACAGCACAAGTAACGGCGCCTTTCTCAAACTGTTTCTTGATATTCTGGACTAGGCCCTCGGTGTTTTCTTTAGGACAGTTCGCAAATTCTGTCGGAATGGAGATCTCTTCTACAGGATCACCATGTCTGAGTACTGCCTCTGGAAGCTTGTATCCTTGTGGGAATTTCTCTGCAAAGATATTGTTTGCATATTCAATGATTTCAACTGTCGTTCTGTAACATCGCTGAAGCTGATGGAATGAAGTCTGCTTTTGAGTAATACTGTCCACCATATCTAAAACAGTTTGCCAGTTCTTGATGTAGAAAGGAGGAATAATGGATTGTGCTAAATCACCAGCGATAGTTAAATTACCATTCTTTGCAACTGCTGCTAAAGTGGCGAGTTGTATATAGCTGATATCCTGTGCCTCATCGATCATGATGTAGTCTCTCTCGGATTGCTTCCTTCCGTAAATCTTTTGGTGTAGATATACCATTGGTGCAAGATCTTCCATTCTGTAGAAAGTATTCTTCCCGCTTATACTTAATGCCTTTATTGAGTAATTTTTAATTTTTGAATCCAGAAGATTTGATTTGAAGAGCTTCTTGTAAAGGCTGTAGATATTTACACTTCTACTAAAGTAGCTAAGTATCTCTTTTTTCTTCTCAATCTCGTTATTAAAGTATGTATCGATCTGCCCAGTTCTGGCATTTTCGAATTGCTTTTGAGCAAATGCATAGTCAACTGCGAGATCTAGTCTCTCGGGCATATCAATATTGGGGAATTCTTCTTTTAATTCTCGATATCTTCTAATTATTCTTTCTTTGTGAGAGTAGGGGATATTTTCTAGAAGAGAATCTTCAAATTCTTTGTAATATTTATCTAATATTTCTATGAATTCTACAGATCCTTTGTATTCTTTAATTCCCAAATCTTCTTCTAGGGGAGATACTGTGAAATTGTCATTCCAACCCAATACTTTTTTCGCCCAGAACATATATGTAAGCGTATCGACTTTTTCTACCCCAAGATTTGGAAGTACGTCTGAGACATAGTCTATGAACATCTGGTTAGGTGCTATGATCAGGGAATTCTCTGCTTTAATCTGTTCTTTGTAGGTATAGAAGAGGTATGCAAGTCTATGAAGGAGGATTGTAGTTTTACCACTACCTGCTACTCCTTGTATTAGCACAGGCTTATTTATCTCTTCTCTAATTATTTCATTTTGTTGTGCTTGAATTGTTGAAACAATATCCTGAAGTTTCTGGCCCAATCTTTCATTGAGTTGTGCCAAAAGGAATTCATCTGCTGCAGCATTACCAGATTTAGCATCGTATATTCCCTTTATTCTTGCTCTTGAGATTTGAAATTGTCTCTTTTGGCCAAGATCCCCAGATCTTTTACCTACTGGAGCCACAAAAGATACATCCTTGGCAGGGCCAGAATTCTCGTAGTAAAGGTTCGCAATTGGTGCTCTCCAATCTGTAATTATTGGGATATGAGTTTCGTCATCAATCAATGCAAATTTCCCTATGTAGAGTACCAATGGCTTTTTAGTGACACTATCGTATGGTGTGAATACTATTTTCCCAAAATATGGAGAATCTAGTGCAATTAGCTCGTTATTTATACGGGACACAAGAATTTTAATCTCCGTAAGTATCTGATTGTATACCTTCTTCGCATCCCCGATATCATCTTCACCAGATTCCATATTGATAATCTCAACCTGTTTCTCCAACTCTTCTTCCAGTTTCTCGAGTCGAGGTATGAGTCTTTTGAGCTCGTCCACCTTTCTTCTCGTCACCGTTTTAAGTTGGGGATATTCCTCTGCTTCTAGTGTTGTAAGCTCTGGGAGGTCTGAAAATGAAGCCACTCTGTCTAGATCCTTGTGTAAAGGATTTAGATACTTTTTGAATGTTTGCATTTGAAATTTCAGAGATAGAAATTACAGACAGCAATGATACTAAAACTTTAACAGAGAGTCAAATTAATGTAGTATATTTAGTTATGAGCAATCAACTCAAACTTTTTCTATACATAGTCTTTGTTGTAGGGATATTCTTGTTAATACAGAATAAATTCAAAATATTCAATGTTGAATTAATCAACGGAGATCAAAAAACTACTGAAGAACAAAGTTCAGGAGGGAATAGCAATACTACGACCACTGAAGAAAACTATGTAGAAATAGTTGTGGACGCCACTAAGACAGTAAAAGTAAATGTAGAGTTAGCGAATACAGAAGAAGAAAGAAGATTGGGGCTCTCTTTCAGACAATATCTAGGGGACTATGACGGTATGCTATTTGTATTTGGATCAGATGTTTCCAGCCCATTTTGGATGAAGGATATGAAGATGCCATTGGATATCATTTTTGTTGATTCAAATTATTTCATAGTTGATATCAAAGAAGCACAAGCGCCTTGTACCAGTACATATTGCCCTAATATTTACTCTTCTGCACTATTTAGGTATGTACTTGAGGTGAATTCAGGTTTTGTTGAAAAGAACGGTATTACAAAGGATGGTAGTGTTGTTTTGCATATTGCAGATTTAAACTGATATCATAGTCATCATGATTAGTACTTTTATCGATTGGTTAGTGAATTTAATAACGGTGATTGGGTATCCAGGAGTTATGCTTTCTATGTTTATTGAAAGCTTCTTTGCTCCAATTCCTAGCGAGATAATATTACCTTTCTCAGGTTTCGTAGCTTCTTCTGGGGCTTTAAATATCTATTTAGTGGTTATATTAGCCTCCTTATCCGCATATCTTGGTACTCTGCCTTTTTACCTAATCGGTAGATGGGGTAAGGGGAAAGTAGATATGTTCTTAAGAAAATATGGGAAATTCCTTTTTATTAAAGAAGAAGATCTTGATAAGGGGTATGATATTTTTAATAAACACGGGAAGAAGATGGTTTTCTTTGGTAGGCTTATCCCAATTATCAGGACAGTCATATCATTCCCAGCTGGTGTTGCAGATATGAATTTTGCATTGTTTAGTCTATACACCTTCGGTGGAACCTTAATATGGTCATCAATCCTTGCGGGTGCAGGTTATCTACTCGGAGATCATTGGGATACCATTTCGATCTATGTCTCTAAGTACGAGAAAATTATATTAGTACTCCTTGTAATCATTGTTGTGCTTTTTGTAGCTCGTGGTATAAAGAATCTTTTGGATAAAAAGAAGGCTTAGGCAGTAGTTCTAATTAATGATTGCCCGTTCATCTCACTTGGTTTTGTAATTCCCATTATATCTAGTATTGTAGGCGCTATATCTTTCAAGGATCCGTATGGAAGGAATCGATTTGTAATGTTTGTACCAGCGATGATACAAGGAACTGGATTTAATGAATGCTCTGTATCAATTGTGTTATTCGCAAGATTTACCATCTCTTCGACATTACCATGGTCTGCCGTAATGATGACTACTCCTCCTTGTGAAAGGAAAAGATTGGTTAGCTCATGTACACAGTAATCAACTGTTTGTACCGCTTTAATTCCAGCGTCTAGTACTCCTGAATGCCCAACCATATCAGCATTTGCGAAATTAACAAGGATAAAATCATATGCGTTTGTGCTCATTCTCTTTGTAAGTACACTCAAGATATCAAGTGCACTCATTTCGGGCTTTAAATCGTATGTAGCAACCGCAGGAGATGGTATAGCGATCTGATCCTCGTTTGCATAGACAATGGAGGCACCACCATTGAAGAAGTACGTCACGTGTGGGAATTTCTCCGTCTCTGCAATTCTTAATTGTCTTAGTCCTACAGAATCTATGACTTTTCCTAGTGGCAGATTTACATACTGTTTAGGAAACAATACTTTTGCAGGAAATCCTTTACTGTATTCAACCATTCCAGCGAAAAATATATTTTGTAAGTCATCTCTTTGGAAGTTAGAGAATGTAGGGAGATCAAAAGCTTGTGCTAACTGTAATCCTCGATCTGGACGGAAGTTTAGACTGATAACAACATCGTTAGTTTTGACACTGCCTTCATTGATAACGATTGGTTCCATGAATTCATCGGTGATATTCTTTTGATAGTAGAAATCTATGGCTTCTCCATAGGTTTGGAATTTGGTACCGACATTTCTTGTCAAAAGATAGTATGCACGTTGTGTCCTGTCCCATTGGTTGTTTCTATCCATTGCGAAATATCTTCCTATTATCGTTCCAATTTTTCCGATACCTCTGGATATGCAATATTTATCTATATCTGTTAGATATTGTAATGCTGCATTGGGGGGAGTATCTCGACCATCAGTGAAGGCATGGATATATACATTACCGTCAAAATTATTTTTTGCGAAGAAATCAATAACGGCTTTGAAATGATCTATATGTGAATGTACAGAACCATCACTTAAAAGTCCCATTAGATGGATATCACTTCTATACTGCTTTGCATGAACCAAGGCCGCTTGCAAGGTACTATTGGTGAGCATTAATCCTTTTTGTATCGCATTGTTTATACGTGGTAGAGTTTGGGCGACAACATTCCCTGCGCCAAGATTCAGATGTCCAACCTCACTGTTACCCCTAACGTTTTTGGGAAGTCCTACGGCTTCTCCAGACGCTAATAGGTATGTATGGGGGTAGATGTTCCAAAGTGTAGAAAGATTTTGTGGATTGGCCAAAACAACAGCATTGCCTTTACTTTTAGGTGCTGCTCCAAGTCCGTCCAATACTATTAATAATACTTTTTGTTTAGCTTTCATAGGCAGTTGTATTAATATTCTGGCATATTTTCGAAATTTATTCTATAATCACACCTGGTTTAAATATTATTAAAGAAAAATGGATACAAATATATTAAAAAAGATAGAGGAAGGTCAGCTACAAAAGAGGCCTGATGTTAAGGTTGGAGATACTGTAAAGTTGTATATCAAAATTAAAGAAGGTAACAAGGAGAGAATACAGATGTTCCAGGGTGTAGTTATTGCTATGAAGGGTAAAGGTGCTGAAACTACAGTTACTGTTAGAAAGATCTCCTATGGTATCGGTGTTGAGAAAGTTATGCCTCTTTACTCTCCAGTATTAGATAAGATGGAGATTGTTAAGAGAGGTACTGTTAGAAGATCAAAGTTATACTTCTTAAGAGGTAGAATCGGAAGAAGAGCATTGAAGATTAGTAACATCAAGGATGTATTTATGACTGACGAAGTCATAGTACCTGAAGAGGGTGAAGCTCCTGTTGAGGAAACACCAGCTGCAGAGGAAGTAGTTGAAGAAAAGACTGAAGCTTAGTATTATTAATTACTACTTATTGCGGGAGTAGTTCAATTGGTTAGAATGTCTGTTTTCCAAACAGAGGGTTGCGGGTTCGAGCCCCGTCTCCCGCTCCATATACTGTAACTTATCCACATTTTGTAATATAATTCTTGCTATGCAAGATGCTGATGTCCCACTATGGGACAAAGGAGACAATACAGATAACTTCGCAAAGGGCGGTGGGAGTAGCTTCTCGCTCTTTGATTCCAATGAAAAAGAATCCCATAACGAAGAGGTAGAAGCAATCTACGAATTGGTGTTAGGTAGAAAACCAACATCTAGAGAGCTCGCATATTACAGATATTCCTCAGTAAAAAAGGATGAAATTCTCAAGAAGATATTGAAGAGTGATGAACATAAGCAGATTGTAGAAAAAGGTCGTAAATATGGAGATTTGGAGAATCAGGAGAAATTGGATCAGGGTACAATATTGAAATTAAAGCACAGTATCGATGATCAGGTAGGTGAGATTGGTGAGATGAAATCTATGTTAGAACAAAAAAATCGTGAGATTGCTATTTTAAGAGAAGAAAAGCGAATTCCATTTGTTACGCAATCATTTCTAGAAGGGAAAGGAACAACCTATTACGCAAATACAGAGAAAGAAAAACAGGTACCATTAACGAGGTCTTGGTTAGACAAAATAGCTGATTTTATTAAAAAACTATCATAATGACACCAAAGATATGCGCTAGAAGATTAAGAGAAGCAAGAGAAGAGATGGGATATTCTCAGAAACAGCTGGGGTTAAGGGTGGGGTTATCAGATAAATCTATAAGTATGTATGAAAAAGGCACTGTATATCCTCCTGTATCCAATCTTTTAAAAATAGCAAAAGAACTTAAGAAGGAGATAAGCTACTTCTTCCAGGACTAACGAGGTGGTGTTAACCAATTTTTGGTTTTCTTAAGCAATTTCCTTGAGACTTCAATTCCTCCCCAGATTGCCAATCCTGCTACTGCAAGGATTATCAATATCTCTATGACAACCAATATTATATATTCTATTGTCACTGGTTGTGATACAAGTCCAGAGCTTAGTGTAAGAGAATTACTTACAGTATTTGTATAATTTGTGTCATATTGCCAAGCGATAACACTGACATTAATCTTGTATGTACCACTCGCTGATGGGTTAATTACTGCTTTGTATGTGTATTCTCCACCATCCGTAACACTTACAAACTCTGCATGTTTTGGTGTAATTTTGATTGTTGAAGAACTATCCCATATGATTTGGACTTTTGAAGAGGTTAAGTGTGGAACAATTGTAAGAGTATATGTAATATTTTTATTTAATGGAGATTGAACTCCTTCAGAAAGTGTTAAATCAAAATATTTATTGGTTGCCATACTTGTATTTTGATCTACCTCTGTTTGGAGTGTGTATTCTCCCGTAGTGTCCTCTGATGTGGTCTCTTGTGCATATACAGAAGGTGCCATTATGGAGAGAAGTAAGAATGTCGAAAACAGCAGCTTTAAAGTTTTCATTTGAGTATTCTGTGTATGCTCATATTATATATTTTGTAAGCTTCTTGTGCTTCGCTTTCAGTTATATCAAGATCATCATGAACAATCTTATTTCTTATTTTATGAACCTCCCAAAGTCTTTCATATTCATTCTTCTTAAACCGTTTCTTAATGAGTTTAAGGTTATCTCCGCACAATCCGCTATTTGAAAGTCTGTATTGGAGAGATTTCGATAGTATATTATCTAATTTGATGATTGTATCTCTTCTTCTTGCTAGATCTTCAGAAGCTGCACCTGCTTTTAATGCCTCAAGGCTGTTGAGCATTCTTGATATTGCTTTCTGCTTCTCTTTTCTCTGATTCTGGCTTGCAAGCAGAAACAGTACAGCTACACATATCAAAATCAGAATTGTTATTATCAGTGCTTTATCCATGTTTTTGTTTTAATTTCTTGAAGCCCCAATATGCTAAGTATACTACACCTGCAAACGAAGCTAGAGAGATTGCTTTGACTAGGATTGTTATGAATACAGGTGTTTGGATGTTAAATCCTTCTGAGGTTGTCACTTCCTGATTGTAATCAAAATTTTTAAACTTGGTTGTTGTAGTTAATGTGTCTGGGATAGAGAGATTCAGGATATTGAATTGGATGGATGCGGAACTGTTGGGCAAGATAATTTGTGAATTGATATTGTTAACTGGATCTATATACTTCTCAAGCATTTCTATATTGGAGAGAGTAATTTCATAGCTTCTAATTGCGACATTGCCGGTATTTGTGATATTGAGAATAGCCTTTATGTATGGTGAAATTATTGTGTTATTTTCAAAATACAGTGAAGTAGTTGTACTTAATGCTGGTGTCAGACTCTCTTGTGAATTATATAGTACTTTGAAATCAGTATCCTGATAGAAAGTAAGTTTTGGAGCTACTGGATTCTTACCTCTTCTCAAAATTGAGATATGGTCAAAGAATGGGCTATTGTAAAGTGATTTTTGTGCAAAATCTTCTAGGAATGGATCCAGGGTAATCCATCTTCGAGAGACTGTATCGTAGGCTTCTACCCAATAATTATAGAAACCATCCGAAGTATAACCCGAGATGTTAGAAACAAAACCAATCACCTGTCTAGCAGGTATTCCATAATATCTTAGTGCCGTGATTAAGAAGTCTGAATAATCGGCGGGGGAAACCTCGTTAGGATTCTCAACTAGCTGATCGAAACCGACTCTGCTGTCTGTGATTATTCCTTCGGTTAGATCCGTCTGTGGGTTTAATCTTTCAATTGTATATGCGTATAGATACTTGATTACTAACTCTTTGGAGGTATCGTCAAGGTTTTTAACATTAGAGAATGTGTCATTGATAGTTGTTATATTGGTTTTCAAGTATTCAAGGATTCTAGTAAATTCATTCTTTTCAGTCGTATTCCAGTAACCTGTGTTTGTTGTTAAATATGAAGCTATGGAGTCTGTATCTTCAGAATCATTGTGCATGATTATATATCCCTGTATGGAGCAATCCTGAGAGGCTTTAGGGGCTACAATATATTGGAATATATAGTTGCCATCCTCATCTTGTTCTGCAAGGTTAGGTGTAGGTTCTATCTTGGTCCACAGGATTGTCTGATGTGTACTGTCTGAAGGCACAATTATTTCAAATGTTTGATTTTGATCTTCGAGGCTGTTAGTAAATGTTTTGCTGATATCAAAATTGTAAGATACATGCTCTCCAAAGAGCACGGAAAGATTTGGATAGATTGGTCTCTCGATCTGTATCTGATATGTCTCACCAATTGCCTTTATACTTTGTATTGTATCAGAGGCCCAGAGA
>CAZNJV010000020.1:0-2336 GCA_964573565.1 uncultured Candidatus Saccharibacteria bacterium
GACTCTCTCCTCTTACATTGTCTAAGTAGATTACATTACTACTGGTTGAGTAGTTGGTTAATCTTACCTTAGTTATGGCATCTCTACTGGTTCCTGTGATATCTGATAGATCCCAATATACCTTCTGCCATGTGTTAGCTGTATCTATGGTGATATCTTCATATTGCTCTGTTCCTGCACTCTCTCCAATCCCTATCCTTAGTACATTACCTGTTTGAGAGGCTCTTACCCAAAGAGTTAAGTAATCATATGTAGAGAGGTCTGTACTAGATATGGTAGATTCCATATATCCTCCATTGGTACTACTGGTTACCTTGGTTATGTTGGTTGTTGTAGCTTCATCCTCATCTTCAAAGTAATCTACGAACCGGCCGATATCTCCTTCTTCTACTGTGGCATTAGTTCCTGTCCAGGTGGTATGGGTATCTGCACTTTCTACCATTACATAGTTAGTTCCACTAGTGTATGGTCTCCACTCCTCCCAGGTACCATCAGTTGGATCACTGGTTGATCCACTTCTGGTCTGTACTGATATCTTACCGTATGTATTGAGAGATGCATCCCAGGTTATGTTGTCATATGACTGAGCATTAGGTGTACTGATTACACTACTCGTGTATACTCCGTAACTGTAGTAGCCTACTGTTGTTATCTCTGCAGCTGGAGACGTTGTACCACTAGGAGAAGCAGTACTATAAACCGCAATTCTTCCCACACCACCGTTTCCACCAGAACGATAGGCAACACCACCTAACCCTGCAGAGGCAAGAACCTTACTCGAACCAAGATTCAGTGTGTTTCCTACAATTTTTACTGACCCACCAGCACCACCACCACCACCAGAATGATAAGTACCTGCACCAGTACCGATACCATTTGCGCCATTACTTGAAATAGTGCCACTAACAACAAGACTATTTACAGCTAAATGCACTATTCCTCCCCCCCTACCACCATAAGCACCTGCATTAGAATAGTGACCACCTTTTCCACCACCAGATCCGAAAAACATTTGATTTAATTTAACATCTCCATATGTACCACCACCACCACCCGCTCCATATGAGTTTCCACCTTTTCCCGAAGTATTAGTACCACCGTTTGTTGCAGTAGAAGAGCTACTAAAATCAGCACCTGCATAACCAAAAGTGCCGTATCCAGCACCACCACCACCACCTATCGCAGTATCTCCACTCGGACCACCAGAACCACCACCTGCACCTCCACGACTTGCGGACCCAGCACCACCAGTACCCGTGCCACCACCACCACCACCACCGCAATAACCATTCCCAGGAGGTAACCCTCCTCCACCACCAGCCCCACTTGTTGCTAATGTACTACCGACCTCTCCTGTTCCACCAGAACCACAAAAAGCTTCTCCACCAGCGCCACCATCTCCCGATTGCCCAGATCCTGCACCACCAGACTGAGTACCTCCTAAGTATCCTAATCCGTTAGCATGAATAGTCCCGGCAACTGAAACAGCACCATTTGCTCTAAAGAACATAACACCACCCTCGCCAGCACCATTGTTTATAGCTCCGGTTGGAGAAACCCACGCATCTGGATAAAAGTTAACACTCGCACTTACAGTTACATCATTGTAATTAGGCACTCTTTGTAACATTACTGCTTGCTGTCCAGTACCAACACCTATGTTGGTGTCATCTGTCGTGCCATCTCCGTAATATTTTGTTTTTGCTGTAGCAAAATTCACCGTACTGCTTGATACACTCGAAATCCTAAGCGTCTCATAATTACCAACATTGTCCATCGCAGTATAGGTACCACGAAGATTGATTAAAAGAATCTCATCTCCAGGATTTAAACATCCAGTAGAAGGAGCGCTTTCTAGCGTGGCAGACGTACTTGTCAATGTGGTAACGCTATAGTTAACAGCATCTCCGCCATCGGCACATGACCTTCCAGAAATAAGGCTTGGCGCCGAATTTATACTAGCACTACTACCAACAGTTATGCTCCCATCTGCCCCAGTACCCACATTCACTCCAGGTGCTAATTCTACATCTGTTAATTTGATAATAGATCGTATAATTCCCCCTGCAGCAGCATCATTCCACTGATTAGATAACGATTCCCTCATAGTAAAATCCGTATCCGTTATATTCTTCCAATTACCCCCACTACAACTCTCGTTACTACTACCCCCCACACAAATCCACCCATCAGCCACAACATCATAGCTATTTGTATCATGAGCAAGATTCAAATACCCCTCATTCGCCACACTACCATATGCAGACAGCACATCACTTCCCCCTCCACCAGCAGTAAGAAGATCTACTGACTGAGTACCATCATAGAAGAAAAGA
>CAZNJV010000020.1:2436-8035 GCA_964573565.1 uncultured Candidatus Saccharibacteria bacterium
CCTGCAATATCCAATTTTGCACCAGGAGTACTTGTCCCAATACCAAGATTTCCTGTTGAAACATCAAAGAAAAACTTAGCATTAGCACCGCTGTCACCACCAATAATGACATCATCTGTTGTAGATGTCAGATATGTAAATGTTCCACCATCAGTCCAAAGGCTTGCTCCACCTACAGGATTACCATTCCAATACAATGACCCATTGATGTTGTACAGCCTATTCGTAGATACAGTAGGAGCATCTGTTCTAGGATGAATGTAGAATGTCAAAGGATTCTCGAAAACAAAAGCATCAGTACTACCCTTTTGTAAAGAAAGGATATTACCTGTTCCATCTTGTGTGACCTGAAGGACTACATTGTCGAAATTACTCCCCTCTGCCTTCATTGAAACTACTGGCCATGCACCAGTTGAGTTGTAGTCAGAGTATACAGTCAATCCTGATTGTGCTTGGTTACCAGAGAGTGTTAATCTCTTCGCAGTCATATCAAAAGAAAGTGGTGCCCTGCCACTCAAACCAGAAAGATATGTAGTATATGAATCTGCGCCGATGGCAGTATAGCTACTTGATCCTAAAACAAAATGATCCGTCAATGCAGTTAGATATGTGAATATTCCGCCATCTGTAAATAATGATCCACTACCGCCACCAAGACTTCCCCAACTTGCTCCATCGTAAACCTTCAGTTCATCATCTGTAGTGTCATAGTAGACCATACCTGCAGATGGGCTTGTGTATCCAGAAGAGTTAGCTGCTGTATCGAATTGGAAGGCGGTACTCGCCTTCTCCGCGTATTTTGCCTTTAGGGCATATGCAGATGCCTGTATTGGCATTCTCGAGAAAGTCTCAGTGTATGATCCCGAACCACCAGGAGCAAAACCAAGTTCCACATATAGATCTGAAACCGCATTAACCACCTCCTGTAGGTTATCACATGTACCTCCCTTACAAGCTGCATATGTACCAGCAGTTGGAGCACCATCAGAGCCCAAAGAAAGAGTAAACGCACCGTTATATTGCCCTATTTCAACATTTGAGAATACTTCTGTAAGAAGTAATGTCCCACCAGAAGATGCAGAATAGTATTTTACTTGGAAATCACAGGTATCATTGCCATTACCCGCAACAACACAAGCAGGACTTCCCGCAGTAACATTTAAACCTTCATACCCTGTATCATTTCTGACGATTTTACCCTGGAAATTAATCGTGGAATCCGTAGCAGCATTAACAATCCCTGGCACCAAGAGAAGAAGAGCTATTGCTGGAATGATTGAATTTTTTACTAGTTTTGGGCAGTTGGTTTTTATCATGTTTCTCAGGCAGTAAAAAGTGGCTTCCTGACTACACATCCCAGGATAGACACCTATCGTAAAATGATATGAAAATTTGGTCGTTTTGTCAAAGATTTTACAGCCGTTTTGCAGTGCTACAAACGGCTATATGACAACGTTTATGATCCTTCGAGGAACATAGATGAATTTCCTGATTTCTGAATTCTCAAAATACGCAGACAAAGCGCTATCTGACAGCATTTTCTCTCTGATCACATTTTCAGTATCGTTTGAACCTATAGTTAGTCTTCCCCTAACCTTCCCATTGATCTGGACAGGTATCTCGATTGTGTCCTCGGAGAGAAGCTCTTCATCAATATTCGGCCATGCGTTTTCGAAGATACTTTCGCTATGTCCGATTAAACTCCAAAGTTCTTCTGCCATGTGTGGAAGTGATGGCGCGACAACCAAGATGAGCTTTTCAATATCTTCCTTACAGAATATTGCCTTGTTGAATTCATTATAGAATTCCATGAGGGCAGAGATACTTGTATTGAATTTTAGCCCTAAGAGATTCTGTTCTACCCTATTTATGAGCTTTGCCACGGCTCTATGTGCTTTCTCATCGGAGACATCCTTCTTGTTATCCCAAGCATCAAGTATGAAGCTGTAATATTTTGATACAAAGCGTTTTACACCATTTATAGTCTCAGAGCTCCAAGCCACATCCCCTTCATATGGCCCCATGAACATCATGTAAGCCCTTACCACATCAGCCCCATACTTCTCAATTAACGGGTCAGGAGTGATAACATTGCCTAACGACTTGGACATTTTTACGCCGCCCTCACCCAATACAAAGCCATGGATTGTACGTTTTTGATATGGTTCTGGTGTCGGTACTAATCCCTGATCATACAGGAATTTATGCCAGAATCTTGAATACAAGAGATGCAGAGTGACATGCTCTGAGCCACCCTCGTAGTGATCTACTGGACCCCAATACTTCATGAGCTCCTGAGAAGCAAATTCCTTTGCATTGTGTGGGTCCATATATCGTAAGAAGTACCAGCTAGAACCAGCCCAATTAGGCATTGTATCTGTCTCTCGCTTTGCATCCCCACCACATGCAGGGCATTTGGTATTAACCCACTCTGTCATAGCTGCTAATGGAGATTCTCCAGTACCAGAAGGCTCATATTCCTTTACATAAGGTAATTCTACTGGTAATTGGTCTTCAGGAACCGGTACTGCTCCACACTTTGGGCAATGTATGATTGGAATTGGTTCCCCCCAATAATGTTGTCGAGAAAATATCCAATCTTGCAGATGATACCTTCTAACCGTATCACCAATACCTTTTTCTTTAATATATTCGGCAGCTTTCACTCTCGCGTCTTGGCTGCTAAGATTATCCATGAAGCCCGAATTATAAACAGTTCCTTCTTCTTCGTAGACATCCTCGGCCTTAGAGATTTCCGATCTGTCACCATTTTGCCCTTCTATGACTCTAATCACAGGGATATTAAATTTTTGGGCAAATTCAAAGTCTCTCTTGTCGTGTGCGGGAACTCCAACGACCATTCCTGTCCCAACCGTTGCTAGTACAAAGTCCGCTGCGTATATTGGCAGCCTCTGGTCAGAGATGCTATTTAGGCAATATAAGCCCGTGAATGCGCCTGTTTTATCTTTTCCTTCGCTTATTCGCTCTAAATCAGAACGTTTTCTAGTTTTCTCTATGTAAGCCATCACCTCTTCCCTGTTTTCCTCTGGCATTTTCTCCAGAAGCTCTTGCAGGATTGGATGCTCAGGTGCGACCACTACAAATGTAGCACCAAATTGTGTGTCTGGCCTTGTTGTAGAAACTTGAAGATATTTATCTGTCCCTTCTACCTGATATTTGATGTCATACCAAGTCTTTGCATCTATCCAATTTCTCTGTCTTGTTTTTACACTCTCCCAGTAGTCTGTTAAATCCAAGTCTTTATCCAATCTATCTGCATATTCGGTGATCTTGAGTACCCACTGATTCATCTCTTTCTTTTCTACAGGTGTTCCGCATCTTTCATGCTTTCCATCAACTACTTCTTCGTTAGCACATCCTTCTTTACAATTCGGACACCAGTTGATTGGTTTTACAGCCTTATATGCCAACCCTTTTTCAAAAAGTTTTAAGAATATCCATTGTGTCCATCTGTAATATTCTGGATCGGTTGTATTGACCTCTCTACTCCAATCGAAGGATAGCCCTAAGCTCTTTAACTGCCTTCTAAATGTATCTATGTTCTCTCTCGTGATATCCTGAGGTGCTCTTTTTACTTTAATAGCGTAGTTTTCTGTAGGTAGCCCGAATGCATCCCACCCCATTGGGAACATAACATTCTCACCTTTCATACGTCTTAATCTAGCTATCGCATCAAACATTGAGTAGTTTCGTGTATGCCCCATGTGCATACTATCCCCAGATGGATATGGGAATTCTACTAGTAGGTAATATTTCTTTCTTGTTTCGTCGAGGTCTTTACCCTCGTATGTTAGCTCAGAGAACCATTTGTCTTGCCACTTCTTTTCGAAGGACTTTGGGTTGTAGGTTCTGTCCATGGGTTTTAAGAAAGAATTTAATGTATGTATTTTACAAGAAAAAAAGTTGTATTGGAAGAATAATGTTTCTGGACTATGAAACTATCTCGTGGAACATGAGGGTTTTACTCCCTGCTGTGTTCACAAATGTACGTACGATGTATGAAGTGGACCTGAGGGGATTCGAACCCCTGACCCCATCACTGCCAGCGATGTGCTCTAAACCAACTGAGCCACAGGCCCTCACCTATATTCTGGACTCAGCCGGAGTCGAACCGGCGATCTTCTCAATGCGAATGAGATGTTCTAGCCAAACTGAACTATGAGCCCGTAAGCACATTATACTAGAACCACAAGGATTATTGAATATATGGGGCAGGATTCATCCTACCTGACAAAGACGCGCCCTTTCGGAGTTCGAAGTGTGTATGAACACCGTAAGCGACACCTGTAGCACCTACTATACCTAATGCTTGCCCCTTAGCTACATACTGGCCTGCAGACACATTAAGGCTTGCCATATGGGCGTTAAGGATAGTATAGCCATTACCACAATCGACATGTGCATAGTTACCATAGCCTCCATAACTTGTACCCCAATAGCCCCATCCTGCACTAATAACAGTACCAGCACAAGCAGCTACTACGCTTGGTCTTCCACCAGTTGGATAGAAGTCCATGCCGTAGTGTCCTGCATAGTATCCTCTAGACATCGCGTAAGGTCCATTCATTACAGGGCCTAAGAATCTTCCAACGTTAGGATCTACAGTCGTTTGTGTATATGCAACAGATGATTGTTTGTATGTCGTAGGCGTGCTAGAAGCTTTGGCTATGACAACAACTGGCATCTCACCATTCGGTATAAACATCTCTTCACCAACCGTTAAAGTATATGGTGCCTCTAACCAGTTGAAGTCTACTATATCAGCTGCAGCTGCGGAGTATTTCTTAGCTAAGCTCTCCACTGTGTCCCCCTTTGCGATCTTTACAACAACACCATCCTGTGGGGGAATCTCCAAAGTTTGACCGACTTTAAGATAGTCTGAGGATGTCATATTGTTTGCCCACAATACCGTTTGTACACTTACGCTAAAAGCTGAGGCTATAGAACTTACAGTATCTCCTCTTTTTACAAGATACTGTTCTGTTGTAGTTCTCGCCCTATCTTTGGGAACAAGAGTATTCAAGGAAGCATTCATAACTATGGTATCCGATTCTGGTACTCCAATGCTATCCAGCTTATCTGCGCTAGCCTCAATAACTACGGGCTTACGATATATATATGATATGACAAGGATAAATACAATAAAGGTGAACGCTACCTGCAATGCGGATTTCAGGAAGGTTCCCCTACCCCAGAACATCTGTTTGATGACCTTGTCTTTAAAGACATCTATGAAATCATCTAAAAGATCGAATAATACGGATAGCAATATCAATGCTACTCTAAATCTAGAAGAGCATGTTTCTACAAGATCAATGATGAAGGCAAAGATATCCTTCTTTTTACGATGATATGCGACGAATACTTGGAACTTTTTCTTTAATTCATTTGCAAGATTCTTCTGCTCTATCTCTTCATCAACAAAGAGAAATTCATTACTACTACCACTTCCTGATTTGAGAGTAAGATCTTTGAAGCTTAAGCCCGCAACATTTCTATTTTGGTTCACGCCATCTTCTTCCATAATTGGATTGATAGGTATGATTATACCAGTTCCCTATGCCTCGTGCAGAGTTGC
>CAZNJV010000020.1:8135-12801 GCA_964573565.1 uncultured Candidatus Saccharibacteria bacterium
AAGAATCTCTTTGGAGGATACAATGCTACAGGATCAAAACCACCTGATAGTGTTTTACCCGATGTTGGCATGGTGATATTGTAGGCTCTAGCAAGTCTTGTAATACTATCCATGAGTATAATGACATCCTCACCCCATTCAACCATTCTCATGGCCTTCTGAAGGGCCATTTCAGCTATTCTACAGTTCTGCTCTGGTAATTCATCAAAGTTAGAAGCATATACCTCCCCTTTAACAAATCTCTTCATATCCGTGACCTCTTCAGGTCTTTCTCCTACGAGAACAACCATAAGTTTAGCCTTGGAGTGATTCTTAGCAATACCATCTGCAATATCTTTCAATATTGTTGTTTTTCCTGCTTTAGGAGGAGAAACAATCATAGATCTCTGACCAAAACCTATTGGAGATAGTAGATCTATCATTCTTGTAGAAATTACATCTTGCTCTGTTTCAAGTTTGATCTGTTTATCTGGGAATATTGGTGTTAATTTTCTAAATGCAGGCCTATTTGCTGCTTCTGCAGCAGGTTTGCCATACACAGTATCCACCCTCAAGAGGCTTAGATACTTTTCTTTTTCTTTTGGTAATCTTGCAGGTCCTGTGACCTCATCACCTGTTCTTAAACTGAACTTTTTAATCTGTGAACCAGAAACATACACATCATTATCACTTGGAAGTAAGCCTTCTGTTCTTAGTAATCCATGAGATTCATCTTTCATAACCTCTAGAACACCACCTACGAAGACAAAGCCTTCATCTTTAGTAACTTTCTTTAATATTTCGATAATGAGTTCACGTTTCTGTAATTCCATAAACTCTTCCATTTCCATGGATTTTGCCTCTTCACGAAGCTGTGCAAGAGTCATTTGTTCATACTCCTGTATCGTTTTAACTTTTTTAACCATTTTTTTAACGGGAAATTTAACTCCGGGCAATATGCCCTTATCGACATTTGAAGTATATTGAAATCCCAAATGGATGTCAATTACTCAAAACAATAAGGAGATAAAAAGAAGGGATCGGTACTGCCCCAACCGACCCCGGTTTCTTTTTCTTAAATACGTTAAGAAAAAAATATCGAGTAATACGATTTGTATTAGCCCCTTCTTCTCTTAAATCAGATGTTGTGTTTCTTAGGCTTTTCCTACTGCCCAGATGTGCTTGTGACACCCCAGACAAAGGGAGAAACCTAAGATATCCACAACCATTCTGAAAGAACACATAAGTATATCCTTAATCCGTCCAGATGTCAATCCTATATTTAATATCCACATCCACGCGAAACAACGATTTATCTATCTGATTATTGTCGTAGTGGCGTTACTTACCCCTCTCAGTGCGGCCGTGTTACGATATTACTTGGGCGATGCACTGTGTTATGCAAATTGTGGATTATGGTAAGAGCAAAAGAAAGAGCCCCCTTTCGTTTTGCTTAAATACTCGTGACCTGAGATATTTTCTTAATAGCGATATCCTTTGATTTACCAACCTTTATCTTCCCGGATATGAGTGTCTTGTACCCTACCCTTTGTGCTTCATCAGCAATAGCGCCAGCACCCCAAGTGCCCCTTATTTCTCCTGTAAGTCCAACCTCTCCTACATATACCGACTCTTTATCCAAAACCTTGTCTCTGGCAGAGGATTTAATTGCTGCGCATACGGCTAGGTCTATACAAGGATCGTTAATATTCAAACCACCTACGATATTTACGAAGACATCCTTATCTCCCAAGAATACCCCACCTTTTCTAGACATGACGGCACACAGCATATCCAGTCTAGGCTTCTTTATACCATTGGCGATACGCATCATCGGGCCCCCAGTACTTTCTCTCTCCACAACAAGAGCCTGCACCTCAACAAAGACAACCCTTGTGCCTTGTAATACAGCACCTATAGCACTACCTGATGATTTCGTGTCGTTCTCAAGGAATACTAGTGATGGATTTCCTACCTCCAACAAGCCCTCTCCAGTCATTTCAAAAACACCAATTTCATTGGTAGAACCGAACCTATTCTTCATCCCCCTCAAGATTCTGTATTGGTTGTACTGATCTCCTTCCAAATACAGAACGCAATCTACTATATGTTCGAGTACCTTAGGTCCTGCGATATCTCCGCCCTTATTTATCTGCCCGACTATAAACATTGGGATTCTCTTAATCTTGGCAATCCTTGTGAGCATGGCCCCACATATTCTCACCTGACTTATGCTTCCAGGGTAACTTCTTGATTGCATAGAGGAAACACTTTGAATCGAATCCACCACTATCAGATCAAACTCCTCCTCTTCTATTAGGGCAACAATGTTCTCTACACACACATCTTCTGTTACCATGAAATTCTCCCCCAATTTACTAGGGGTTCTACTACCAGACAACCTAAGGAGCCTAGAGTTTAACTGTCCCGGGGATTCCTCTCCACAGACATACAAGACCTTTTTGTTAGAGAATTTTTGTACTATTTGCATAAGAAGCGTAGACTTTCCAATCCCCGGTTCTCCACTTATTAGCACAACCTCTCCTGGGATTAATCCCGAACCAAGTACCCTGTCTACCTCTTGATAGCCTGTTGATATACGAGAGTCTACGTGAGAATCACCTTTTTGTTCTGAAATAGCAGAATATTTTGCCTTCAAAGCTTTCTTAGCACCACTATTATCTACTACAATCTCTTCAGATTCTTCCAATGTGCCCCATTGCCCACAGTTTGGACATTTACCAGACCACTTGAGGAATTCACCTCCGCAGGAAGTACAAATATATCTCATATAATTATTGTTTATCTATAATCTTCATTCTACCATTAACCAGATCCACTCCGACAGTTTTAATTTCCTTCTTTCCCACCCTGTGTGTTAGCAGATACTCCGCCAAGAGATTCTCTACCGAATCTTGCACCAACCTTCTCAATGGACGTGCCCCATATTCGTCACTAAACCCTTCTCTTACTATATATTCCAACACTTTTTTACTGAGTTTAACCTCCACATTCTCCTCCACCAACCTCCTATTTAGATCATCAAGAAGTAGGTGCACTATTAACAAGGCATCCTTTCTGGTCAAAGACCTAAAGATAACCACATCATCAATACGATTAAGAAGCTCAGGACGTAGTGTATCCTTGAGCTTGCCTAACAACTCTGTCTTCATACTCGAATATGCCCTATCGATATCCCTGTCTTTCTTCATTTTTGCACTTTCCCCAAATCCCAAAACTTTGTCTTTCTTGATGTCTTCGGCACCTATATTGGATGTGAGAACAACAATGGTATTTTTGAAATTAACCTGCTTCCCTCTTCCATCAGTAAGATGACCATATTCTAATATCTGAAGTAAAACATTCAATACATCTGGGTGTGCCTTCTCTATTTCGTCAAAAAGGATAACACTGTGGGGCTGATGCTTTACTTTCTCAGTTAGTAGTCCTCCTTGTTGGAATCCAACATAACCTGGGGGAGAACCAATGAGCTTAGATACACTATGCATCTCCATCATCTCACTCATATCTATCTGTATTAATCTATCCTCATTACCGAACAGCTCCTTAGTTAGGATCTTTGCAAGTTCTGTTTTACCGACACCTGTGGGTCCTAAGAAAAGGAATGATGCCCAAGGCCTTTCTGTATTTGAAATCCCTGTCCTAGCTCTCTTGATGGCAGATGCTACCAACTTACACGCTTCATCTTGCCCAATTACATTCTTCTCAAGCTCTTCCTCAAGTTTTAAAAGTGCATTTTTCTCTTTCTTCCCCATTGTATCCAATGGTATCCCTGTCCATTTTGAAACGATTTCTCTCACATCATCCTCGTCTATCTGATTTCTCCTACTTTTTTTATCCTCCGCGCACTCTTTCTCTCGGTCTGCAATAGCTTGTTGAAGCCTTTCCACCTCTTTTTGTAATTTCTCGGCTTTCAACATGCTGCTTGCAATTATGGCAGTCTCTTTCTGCTCTTCTATCTTCTTTAGCCTTGCATGGAGATCTGCAATATCCCCATACTCCTTCTCAATACTTAACCTCTTTGAAGCCGATGCCTCATCAAGTAGATCAATTGCCTTGTCTGGTAGGTACCTATCACTCACATACCTATCGGACAAAGTAACTGCGGCTTTAAGTGCATTTTCCCCTATTTTGATATTATGATGCTTCTCTAATATCGGTTTTACATTCTCAAGAATTTTTAGTGTGTCTTCGGGAGAGGACTCTTTCAAGATAATTGGCTGGAATCTTCGAGCTAACGCTGTATCCGTTTCAAAAACCGCAGAATATTCCTCTGTAGTTGTAGCACCTATACACCTAAACCCATCCTGTAAAAGTGCCGGTTTGAGAATTGATGCAATATCTGACGACCCTCCTCCCATACTAGGAGAGACGATATCATGTATCTCATCAATGAAAAGTATAGTATTTTCGGAGGAAATTACCTCGTCAACAATGGACATCACCTTTTCTTCCACATCTCCCCTCATCTTGCTCCCTGCCATTATGCTTGCAATATCAAGCGAAATTATCTGCATCTCTCTTAATGATGGAGGAACATTTCCATTCGTAATTCTCTGCGCAAGCCCTTCTACCAAAACAGTCTTGCCCACTCCTGCTCCACCAACGATAATCGGATTGTTCTTTTTCCTTCTGCTGAGTACATTGATCAGTTGATCTATCTCCT
>CAZNJV010000021.1:0-12707 GCA_964573565.1 uncultured Candidatus Saccharibacteria bacterium
ATGGTGGAGACGGTGGGAATTGAACCCACGTCCATAAGCATTGCCTAGCGCCATGTACAAACATATCTAATCCTGTATAGCTAGATATATCTAAAAGGATTAGCAAAAAGATACATCTACTCAGTAATTACTTTCGTGCATACTACTCTACTGACAAAATAGTAAGTATATATCCTAGTAACGACTGTCTTAAATTCCTAACTAGGAATAGAAAAAGAAGACATTAGTCAAACCTAATTGACTAAACCTTAAGCAAAGTTAAAGTTGAAAGCTGGCATAGCCAAACTTGCTTTAATATTCTCTGCAAAGGCGACGATTTTGTTTTTTACACTTATCATTGTGCGTTGATTAACGAGACAACCCTCGGTTTGTGACAACTAAACGCAGACTCCTGTCGAAAGCCTTACGTCCCCAAATTGAAAAAGAACTAGGAATATCCCTATTCCTGCGTATATTATACCATTTCTACTAATTATTTTCCTGCTCTAATCTTTTTCTATAAATTACTGTACCTGTTAAACCAACTAAGGAAACAGCTCCTAAAATAATCCATGTTATTATTCCATCATAAGTATCTGGATTGGCAGTCTTTTCAGATAACGTATAAATACTGAAGTGGTCTGTTGTAAACACTGCATAACCATTACTAATGGTAACTGCATGTTCTTCAACTTTGCCTTCCGAAGTAACATAGTAAACTACCAAATCTTTTCCTTCTAAATTAGAAGGCACAGGTATTTTCACTTCAAATGTCCCATTTGATAATTCGGTAATATTGCTACCTAATGATTTAGAATATAGCTTTAAGTCATACATTTCTACATCATCATTTTTTAAAGTTCTGACTATTTCATCATATTCATTTCCACTAGTTAAAACATTTGCATCAATTTTTGAATCTAATGGTATTTCTGAAAGTGAAGTAGTAATTTGAGCATTAGTAATTAAATCTAGTGTTTTCAAGCTTGGAGTTACCATTTTTGTACTATCAGCAACTATTAACAAATTGTATTCAGTATCACCATGAGTTAATGTAAAATATTTACTAACATCACTAACTCCCAAATATTCTATCAATTCAGCTAAATCTGTAGGATTCGCAATTAAACTTGATAAGTCTCCACCTTCTGCCAAAACTACCGTACTGTTTCCCAAATAATCATTAATTCTTTCCTGTGCTACTTCTAATAATTTATCCTCAGTAGTACCAGTTGGGACATAAATAATATTCTTATGAATTAAGATAGCAGAGCTCAAATAACCATATCCGATATCATTAAATCTTAGAACTGCATCTCCGCCAAGACCAAAGTGAAGATCACTGCTACTTCCCAGTGCAGTTGGGGTTGTAAAATCTACAATAATGTTTGAGTTTTGCAATTTCTTCTTTAATTCTCCAGAATAATTAGCCATCATCATCTTCATTGCAGAATCACTTGAAACCGTACTAGTACCGAAAGCTATGTAGTTTACAATTTCCAAATCATTCAATGGAATCTCTGGAAATAACCCCATCGAAGCTATAAAGCCATCAATCTTACTTTTCACAGTACTGTTAGTTGGTTGATATACAATATCTACAGTCATAGTCGAATTACTACTATCTAAGAAATTGATGACAACCTCACAAACAGAAAAATCTGCGTTACAAGTTTCCTCTCCTCCTATCATGCCAAGATCAACTTCTTCATGACTCATTAGATAGGAGCCAACATAGTCATATGCTTCTTGCCAGGTAGTTGGTTGAATAGAATTTACAACCAATTTACCATCAACTAGATAGTCATCAACACTTGCTGCATGTACACCCTTTGGAAATCCGAAACCTATCACTGCGAGAACGAAAATAAATATAAACTTCTTACTCATGATACAAGATTTTTATTATATGTTATTTGTTTTTTTACTCTCCTACCATTAAGATAACATATAATAAAAATATTTGTCCATTTTCTTATTTATTAAGATTACTATGTACATTTCATTGGTAAAAAGAAAGTTACAATTTAATAAAAAGTTCTCATCTTTGTTAATTATCATTTTCATTCTTTTAATTTTGATCTCTGGTTATAAGATAATTGAACACCACTTGGATGACAAAAATACAAGTAATCAGCTTGATGTAATAAATGATGTAGTAACAATTGAAGAAATAGATGATGATCAGGAGGGAATAGAAGTAATTGAACAGGAAGAAATAGTTGAAGAACCAAATCCCTATTGGGATTATATAAAAATGAATATGATTGATGTTGATTTTAATGAATTGAAGGAAATAAATAAGGATGTAAAAGGGTGGATTCAAGTAAACGGAACCAATATTAATTATCCTTTTTCTCAAGCTGATGATAATTCATACTATCTAACACACTCTTTCGACAAATCATATAATTCAGCTGGTTGGATATTCTTAGATTATAGGAACAATATATCAATAAATGATAGAAATACTATTCTTTTTGGGCATGGAAGAGTCAATCAATTCATGTTTGGCTCTTTAAGCGACATTCTCACAAGTGGCTGGTTAAATAATTCCTCTAATCATGTGGTTAAATTATCTACCGAATACCAAAATACTCTATGGCAGGTATTTAGTGTATATCGTATACCTACTACTTCTGATTATATTCAAACAAATTTTAGGTCAGATGAAGAATTCAGCACTTTTGTACATATGCTTCTTAGTAGAAGTGCTTATAACTTTAATACAACCGTTTCCTCTAGTGACAGAATACTAACTTTATCTACTTGTTATAACAATATGGATAAAGTTGTATTACATGCGAAACTAATTAAAAGAGAGGTAAAATAGTTATTCCTCTCCGTTTCTACTGATTATTTTCCTCTCTCTCTAAGTATCAAATCTCTGTAGTAATACCCACTTGGACGGATCTTTCTATCAAAAGTAACAGGATCAACCTCTGCCAAACCAAACTTGGGCCAAAAACCTTCTGCCCATTCAAAATTGTCAACTAAAGACCAATGCATATATCCAATTAAATTCACTCCTTTTTTGATAGCCTTTCTCATGGCCTCAAATGTCTCATCTAACCACCATTTCCTGTATTGATCCTTAGAATCTGCTAAACCATTCTCAGTAATAATTACGGGAAGATGGAATCTCTTCAATGCCACAAGCACATGATATATCGATCCAGGTTTCATCCACCATCCAAAATCCGACACCCTATCGTTATCATTCCTCTCTCCCATAACCCCTACCTTGGTATGGAAGTAGTAATTTAGCCCTATGAAATCTAAATAGTTACGAATCTTTTTTAAGAAAAGAACATTAGCAAAGAAATGCCCTGCCTGAGCAATCCAAACATTAAAAATATTTCCATTGTAAGACTCAATATGCACATTAGGCTTAGCCACTCCAACCCAAGCGTCCTTGTTCACCCTCTTTATCTCCTCATACCCTACCTTATGCCATTCAACCATCTTTTTGTAGTAAAGGTGCAATGCTAGAAATGGATTCTTTCTAGCAGGAGGCCAATCTCCCAAGAAATATCCCTTAGAAGCAACACTCTCCGGTTCATTCAAGATCATCCAGTATTTAACCTCCTTACCAAAATTCTCAGCTAAAACTCTCACATATTCTCTAAAATATTCCGTAGAATTTTTGGCTAACTCACCTCCCTCCTCTACTAACCACAAAGGAAGAGTCCAATGCCAACATGTTACCAATGGCTCAATGCCATTTTTCTTGAGATCTGATATCAAAGTTCTGTAATATTTCAAACCTTCTTCACTCGTAACTCCCTTCTGCGGGAATATCCTCGACCATTCAACAGAAAATCTGTAGCTATTAAGTTCCATCTCTTTCAACAATTTAATATCATCCTTCCACCTGTGAAGACTGTCTGCTGCCATCCCAGATATCCTTCTGAGGGGCTCTTGTGCCTCCTCTAGAAGATGTTTTGGGAATCCATACCAACTAGGTATCTTCTTAGCTCTTTCCTCTGCTGTTCGCTTCTCCCACTCGGACCAGTTGTTGGTATTTCCACCTTCTACCTGGTGAGAGGAAGTAGATGCTCCCCACAAGAAATCTTTTGGAAATATATTTGCTATTTTCTTCTTCTTGATTCCCATAGCCCTATCCCAGTAGCAATCGAAAGATTAAGTGAGTCAACGTTCTTAGAATTAGGAATATATATACTCTTACCTATCTTGGAATACTCTGCTGGTAATCCCTTGCTCTCGTTACCCTGCACCATACTGAAGGGCTCTTCAAAGTTCACATTTCTGATGTCCTCTGCTCCATCCAACATGAATGTATACATATTTCTCTTCCCATATTTCTCTAGATATTCTTGGATATCTTCAAAATATTCAAAATTGATCTGGAATACAGCTCCCATTGTAGAACGTACAACTGTAGGATCAAAGATATCTGCAGCTGGTTTAATAATTGCGAGATTCTTGAAATCAAAAGCTAACATGGTGCGGATTATGGTACCTAGGTTACCCATATTCCGAGGTTCTACCAATACCAAATGATTTGCATTAGCATCTAATTCACAGGTATATTTCTTGAAAACACCAACTGCATACGTATTCTCTTTGACTGCAATCTTCTCTATCGCCCTATCCTGTGCCTCTGCTTTTATACCATTCTTTTCGCAGAGAGAGAGAACTTCCTCTACTCCTTCGCTTTCATCTACCTTTGATTTAACAATAACCTTAAGAATATCTTCTCTATGGAACCTTATTAAATCAATCGTAGGGTAAGTACCAAAGGCATACGAGTAGTCAAACTTCTTTTGATATTTTTTAAGTTTCGGTTCAAACATCCCTGTATTATATATCCTTTACGATATCCTTCAAAATCTTGTCTGCACTTCCCTTGCTTCTTGCCAAAGACCATTTCTCTTCTCTGAGTAGAAGATATGCTTCTTCTACCTTTGCTTTTGTCTCCCCAATCATCTTGTTTTTCTCCTCTAATTCCTTCTGTGTTGCGATCTCCTTCTGGAACATCTCGTAGATACTGTTTAAGAATCCGATCAAGAGACCAAGATATGCAAAGAATCTTGCCCAGACAGAAAGATTCATCATATTTAGATATTCAAGGTTGAAGAGAGGTAGATAGAAGATCTGGGAAAGCACTAAAAATGCCAAGAGGAATATGATCCAGTAGTTGAAATCGTCATACATCCACCCTCTGTCTAAGAGGTATCCTACGATCGCTAGGAGTAAGAACATTAATGATACCAACCCTATGATTATGACTGCTAAGCTATCAACCTGTATTCCCTTGATCATCAAAAAGAGAAACACACCCACAAATATGACGAAACATATTGAGACTAAAACCATGAGCAATTTCTCCTGTTTTTTTGTAGCCCTACTGACTTTGTTTGCATTTCTGTTAACAAACCAACTTACAAACATTAATGAAGAAAGAAATACTTTTGATATGACTGATGTCAGAGAGTATACCTGTGTCGCTGGAGCTACAAAAAGGCTTTGAAATGCACCAAGATCTAGCATGAGTTGGAATACATCAAGTAGTCCTACCCCTAAGAATCCTAACCCTATGAAAAGGAAGTTGACGGAAGATTTCTTAGTATAGTAACGGAGAAGTGCGAGAACACCAACGAAAAGTGCAAAGACTCCGGATATTAGGGTTACAAATAGCTGGAAGTCCTGGAGCCATACTATCTCGCCTACCCAATATGACAATCCTAAGAATGCCAAGATTGAAAGGCATAATGCTAGGAATTGTGCATCTACATGCTGTCTATTTAATTTCATTTTTTCCATAGGTTTGGAATCAAAATTAATATACAAACTGCTTCAATGATATATCTACTCCTCTTTCTGCAAGTGGAGCACATACCATTATGCTACCGTCACCATCGTGGGATATGTAGTAACCAGATCCATTCCCCGTTACTCTTAAACCATCTACCGGTATTTGAGTTAGTAGTCCGGTGTCAGTAAGAGATTCCAATTTAACGTAGCCTGAGCAGTCTGTAGCGTCTAGTTTGCAGATTTCATTTCCTATGCTTGCGCATTCTCTATTTAGTGGGATTTCCATGGGGGTATTGCCTGTTGTATCAACATACTTCTTTACTGCTGCGGCGATATCAACAATCGCCTGGCTTCGCATTGAGTTCCTTACCTCTTCTTGGTTCTTCAGTGGATTTAGGGTCATGTATATTACCAACCCTACAACAGCACAAAGTGCAAGACCTAAGAGTATTTCTAGTAGAATTGGTCTTTTCTCCTTCTTCTGAGGATTTGGGGCTTTTGTAAATCCTTCCATAGTTCAAATATACATAATCTCATGGAATTTTTCTACTAAGTTGGAATGAAGTTGATAGTGGGCACGCCCATAGAACAATAGCGCGTTGGATATAGTATCCGAGTTTTTATAAATGTTGTAATAGCGGCATTTCTTAGATGCCTCCCAACTTATCCACATCTTTGGATAACCTGTGTTCAACTCGTTCTAATTGGGAATATTGTTGGAATATATGAAAGACGGAGGGAGAGGGATTCGAACCCCCGATATGGTTTCCCATACAATGCTTTTCGAAAGCATCCCTTTCAGCCACTCAGGCATCCCTCCTCGTCTACTAAACCTCTTCTAATGGTATATATGTACCGTAATTCTGTTTCTCTAACCAACTCTGTTTTCTAATATCTTTGTAAAGCAATTTTTCTTGTAATATGACAAACAGTGCCCCCTGATCTTCCTTCCCTACCAAGAAAACTAAAGCTCCTGGTACGTTTAGGTTAGTCTCTATGATCATGAATATCTGTCCATCCTTATTGGAGAAGTAAAAATTCTTAAGTAAATACCACTGGTAAAGCCTATTTCCTGTATCTACCCCTCTTGCGGTAATTGTATGTGTGACCTTTTGGGGTTTGGTTGTTCCAAGCACATAGATCAAAAATACAAGCGCAATCACACATCCCATGAGGAAGTAGTGGCCTAGAACGGCTAACAAAAGAATAAATGCCAGACTTGCTGCAACAAGGATTAAGAATGATTTGTTGTTGTATTTGATTGGGAGCCTGTCCATAGCTTCCCAAGAGAAAAGCTTGATATTCTGCACTACTTTCTTCGTCTCAATCTCATCGTCCTGCTCTAATTTGATATTCCCATTCTCTATTCCCTCTCTCCTCCTACTCTTCTGCTCTTTGATAGCTTCTTTCTTAGCTTTTTCCAAAGCTTTCTGCTTCTTCTCAAGTGCCATCTCTCCGGAAATTATCTTTGCAATATCATCGAATTCTTTGTTCATAGGGATATCATATAACAAAAAGGGCCAATATAACAACTATTAGGATACCTAGTCCCCACCAAAAACCTAGTATATGGTAGAAGTGTAAGAGATACACAATCAACAACCCAAGCGTTAGTAACAAGCTGTATCTAATGCTCCTCTTTATCTGAATATCATTCGGTAACTGTTTGAAAAGTAGTTTTCTAAAACCAAATATTATGAAGTTTAACAAACATGCAACTCCTACAATGACAAGAAAGAAGAAAACGAGGATGTTAACCCACTCATACCCTACGGCACCATTGGGCAAGAAGTTAGAGTTCTGAATTAAATAGTACAAAAATCCTACAGAAAATATTAATGCGAACCCTGTTGTAAAAAGGTATTTAATCATAATCTCTTCTCTAGGTTTTTATAGATACAACTTAGATCCATATCATCAATTTAATAATTTGTTTTTAAAAGATATGAATATATTAATTATAGAGAATTCTGCTACGCTTTCCCAACTTTTGCAAAAGGCTCTGTGCGCATACGGATACAACACGACTTTAGATACCTCCGAGTTTGAGAGTAAACATCTTGCAAAGAAAGGAATCTTCGAATTTGTGGTGCTAAACACAAATCTAGAGAGCAATAGATCTTCGGAGATATTAGAATTCATAAAAACACACTGTTCTCAGACCAAAGTACTTGGAGTGTGTAATAAAGGGAGTTGGGTAGAAAAGGTTGAATTCCTTAATAGAGGTGGCGATGATGTCCTAACATACCCCTTTCCTGTTCAAGAGCTACTTGCAAGAATACAAGCGCTTGTTAGAAGACCAACAAACTATATCGAAGACAATCTGTATATTGGAGAATATGTTTTAGATACAGATAACCAAGTTGTCTCCAAGGGCAATCAAGATATTGCATTACGGAAGAAAGAATATTCTTTGTTTGAATATTTGCTTCGAAACAAAGATCGTGCGATATCAAGATGTGAATTACTGGATCATGTGTGGGACTATAGAGAATATGTTGGTTCGAATACCATAGACGTTCATATCAAAAGACTTAGAGATAAGTTGGATGATAAAAATCTAATAAAGACCGTGCATGGTGTCGGGTATAAAATTGAAGAAAAGCCTCTAAAGCATCATCGGCATCACTAGATGCACGAAATTCTCATCCTTCTTGATCTTAAATACTCCTGGTCTTACGGCCTCTGAGCATTCAAATGTGATTTCTTCTGAATCTACATGATTAAGAACATCTGAGAGAAGTTTTGCACTGAAAGCAATTTTAATATCTTCTCCCTCTACTTTGCATGTCATATTGCTCTGATTCTTTCCAAGGTCTGATTGAGTCGCAGAGAGAGAGATCTTTCCCTCTTTGTATATATCCAAAATCATCTTATTGCCCAATACAGATCTTGCGATGATGTTAATAACTTTAAGCGAATTCAAAAAATCCGTTTTGGAAACCTCACTCTTTGTTTTGTAACCCGTAGGAATAATCTGCTTGTATTCTGGGAATTCTCCATCTATCAATCTTGAAATGAGATCAACCTCCCCAAATCTGAATAGTACCTGATTCCTATCACTCAATACATACACTTCAATAAATTCATCCTCATTATCAAGTGCGGATACTATGTAAGCAAGCTCTTCGAAAGCTCTTACAGGTACTAGAATATCTTTCTTCTCAGCACCTTTTTCGGCTTTAATAACCTGCCTTGAAAGCCTCAACCCATCCGTACAGACAAAAGATACGTTAGATTCATCAATCTCAACCTTCACTCCTGTTAAAACTGGTTTAATATCATCTCTTGCAGCTGCAAAAGCAACTCTATTGATAGCCATAACCAAATCATCCTTGCTGATCTTCACCACAGGCTTCTGCCCCTCACCTACTTCTGGTATAGCTGGGAAATCATCTGCTGGCATCGTATTGAAGCTTGCAGAGTTGTTTTCAGTAGATATATTGAAACTCTGTTTGTCTAGTTCAACATCAACCTTTTCCTCAGGGATAGAGGTTATGAATTCTGATAACTGCTTTGCAGGTACTGTAATCTTTCCATCAACCTTAACATCTGCTCCTATCCATGTGCTGATACTTAATTCTAAGTCTGTAGCTTTCAATATTACTTTACCTTTCAATGCTTCAAACAAGACATTGTTTAGGATTGGTAATCCAGGTTTGTTGTTAACAACTCTACTTATTATATTTAAGTATTTTGCGAATGTATCTTGGTTACAAGAGAACTGCATCTTTATTAAGAGTTAAAATAATATAGTTGGGCAGTTGTTATGTATATTGTATCACCTTTTGTGTTTGAGAAGAATTTCTGTTTCCCTATTGTTCTAAATTTCTTTTTATATATAAAAAGTAATAGATGTAGTAGTGAGTATGGATATGTAGACAACCTACTCTACCTTAGGCACTTTCTCTTTTCTGCACTTGCATATTCGAATGTTGATAACTGTGGATATCTTGTGAGTGAACAATCTAAGCAACTTCATAGATCCTCTCTTCCACAATATCTTCTCTGATGTGTTTAGTTTTCTGAGTAACTTTGGAGTAAGTAAGAGTGCTTGTGGTTATCGTGTTTTTGAAGAATCGTTTATTAATACTAGCTCAACGGTATTCCAACACTTTTTAGATGTGGTTAATGTCGCTGGTTATCCGGAGATATGCATGAAGTTTCCACAAAGTTATCCACAGCCCTACTCTCTTATCAATTTGAAGCAGGCAAGCATCTTTTCGTTGAATCTGGAGTCTTTGTCCCTGAGGTTTTGTATTTTCTCGCAAGCATGAAGTACAGTTGTGTGGTCTTTCCTGTTCACCTCTTTTGCGACTCTTTCTAATGGCATACTAAGTTCGTTTCGGAGGATATACATGACGATTTGCCTACATTGTGCGACATATGCAGTTCTACGGCTGCCTTTGATATCGGCAAGTTTAACATCAAAGACCTCTGAGACACCCTTCATGACTTTCACAGGGGAGATCTTCTTCCTTTTGCTATCTAGATCTATCTGCAAAAGTTTAGCGACATCTTCTTCGGTGGGGTTCATGCCTAATTTGAAAAGGGACAGAACCTTGGTCAAAGCACCTTCAAGTTCTCTGATATTGTTTTCCACATTTTTAGCAATGAGATCAAGATACTCATGGGGGACATCGATGTTCAGATTTTTCTCTATGAGATGTTGTTGCAAAATAGCAAGTCGGGTTTCGTAATCTGGAGCCTGGATATCTGCGACCATTCCGCCTTCAAATCTAGATCTTAATCTATCAGTAATATTCTTTATCTCCTTTGGTGATCTGTCAGATGCTAGCACGATCTGTTTGTTTGCTTGGTAGAGGGTGTTAAATGTATGGAAAAGTTCCTCTTGTGTTCGTGGGAATGTTTCTACGAATTGGACATCATCTATGATTAATAGATCCACAGCTCTGTATTTATTCCTGAACTCTTCATTCTTCTTTGTCCTGATGGACTCAACCATCTCGTTCAGGAACTGCTCAATGGAGATATATACAACTTTCTTGTCCGGATATCTGTTAATTACTTCATTACCTATTGCCTGCATGAGGTGGGTCTTCCCTACTCCCGTGTTACCATGAAAGAACACAGGATTGTATGCTTCGCCCAAACTATCGACCACTGCCTGGGCTACTGCCTCTGCGAGCCTATTGTTTGTACCTACGATGAAGTTGGAGAAGAGATATCTAGGATTTAATTGTGCTTTCTTAAGAGTTTCTTCTTTCTGATTTTTTTCATTTTCTGCAGAAGAAAAGAGATCTACTGGTTGATTCGATCTAGGATCATGGTATTCATATTTATATTTATCTTTTGCCATTGTATTTTCTCTTAGATTTATCTCTATCTCGAAATTTTGTCCGCAAGCTTTCTTGAGAGCTTCTTTCAACGCAAAACTGTAGTCTCTTAGTATTTTTTCTCGTTTGTAAGCGGAATCACATGATATCTGCACTACTCCATTAGCAACATTCTCAATGTATGCTCCACCAAAAGAATTGTTAAATACATCTGTTCCAATGGTTAGCTTAAGGTTCTCTTTTGTAGATCGCCAAAGCGCATCTGGATTTAGTGTGCCGAAAGAAGTATCGTTGGTCGTATATTCTGGTTTCGGGATCTTCTCTATATATTGGTCAAATTCTGCTTTGTTCATAGACTTGTCTAAAGTTTGGTTATATATACAAAGGCAGTTTAGGGGGCAGTGTCTAGCCGATTGGGACTTTGATCCATTATATATATTTTTTAGAAAATGTGGATATGTATTCTAGGACGTGCGAAAAGCCTTTGATAGCAACGCGTTCCCGCAGGTAATCTAAAACTCTAGTATTCTTAGATGGCTGTTTATGTGGATTTGCCAATTCCCTACTCTTCATATATAATACCCACGATATCATATAGATAAGGAAAGAAATGAAAAGAACATTCCAACCAAAAAATGTAAAAAGAATTAGAAAGTTTGGATTCATGGCACGAAACAAGAGTGCTGATGGAAAGAACGTATTAAAGAGAAGAAGAGCTGTAGGAAGAAAGAGACTTTCTGCAAGTGAGGAATACAAAGCACTTAGAAAAAAGACTACAAAAAGTATAAGATAGGAGTAAGATGCTTCCTAAAAAATACAGATTACCAGCAAAAGATTTTCGTAATGTATATACCAAAGGGCTTAAATTTCGCGGTCAATATGGGATGCTTGTTGCCTCCCCTTCCAAATCACTCAGAATAGGTTTTGTCATAAACAAGAAGATAGGCAATGCTATTAATAGGCATAGAATGACAAGGCTTCTACGAGTTTCCTTTCTTGAATTAGTAAAGGAGTTGGATGTTGAAAAGAAATTAATGGATTTGGAATATGTAGCATTTGAATTTTGTGATTCCAAAGATATCCTGAAGGCAGAGTTTGAGAAGCAGATTAAACAGGCGTGTTCACTATGAAATATATTTTACTCTGTTTCATAAAGCTGTATCAGAAGACATTCTCCTATGATTATGGATTAATGGGGAAGATATTTCCTAATACAAGGCCATGTAAGTTCACCCCCACGTGTTCCCAATACGGGTATGATGCGATTAAGAAATATGGAGCAATAAAGGGTTCGAAGTTGGCATTAAATCGAATTGCACGATGTAATCCAAATACCGAGCCTGGGCAGTATGATCCTGTACCGTAGAAAAATACCAGAAGATCGTATATAATCGGAAATTACTTTAATACAAAGAATATGTTTGCAGAGATTTGGAACAATATATTTACATATCCCCTACTCAACTTAACACTCGCTTTCTATCATGTTTTCTGGGATAACCTCGGTATTGCTATTTTAGCGATCGCTGTCATTACAAGATTAATCCTCATCCCTCTTACAAAGAGACAGACAGAGATGACGAGGAAGATGGCTGGATTGAAGCCACAGCTTGATGAGTTGCAGAAGAAGTTTGCAAATAATCCTAAGAAGCT
>CAZNJV010000022.1:0-3270 GCA_964573565.1 uncultured Candidatus Saccharibacteria bacterium
ATCTTTTGTATATTGGTAAAGCCATTAATCTTTACAATCGTGTACGGTCATATTTCAACTCCGATCTTGAAGATCGCCCAAGAGTTAAGCAGATGATCCCGTTCATTGCAGACCTTGAGATAACAGAGACTAACAATGAGATTGAATCGTTAGTACTTGAATCAGCGTTAATAAAAAAATATCAACCCCCATACAACCTGGATTTGAAGGATGACAAATCGTATGCGTGGATATACATATCAACAAAAAACAAATTCCCAACAGTCAAAATTGTTAGAACATTAAATCAAAAAGAATATCAAGACGGTGAGCTCTTTGGTCCATACCCAAGCGGTTTGGCAGTAAGGAGGATTTTTACATATCTTCGTAAACTTTACCCATTCTGTAACTGTTGTAAGGAAGGCTCAAAGGAATCGCTCTACTATTTTCTAGGATTATGTCCAGGGCCATACCAGGGGCACATATCGGAAGTAGAATACAGAAGAAATATAAATGAGATAATTAAATTCCTTCGAGGGAGGAAGAAGGGACAGATATCTGAGCTTGAGTCTGAGATGAAGGAGTATTCCAGAGAAAGAAACTATGAACAAGCTGCTAAATTAAGGGATAGAATTAACGACCTCAAATACCTTGGTGAGAAGATCGAATACACATATTTTGATACGGAAGAGGACTACAAAACACGTCGTAAAGCGGTACTAAAGAAGAATTTTGAGGAGTTAAGGACGGAGTTGGGGCTTGTGAAGTTAGAGCGTATAGAGTGCTACGATATTTCAAATATTCAAGGGAAGCTAGCGTATGGTTCAATGGTTGTTGCCCAAGATGGAGAGATTGCAAGAAACGAGTACAGGATATTTAAAATTCGAGGAGAAGATACTCCTAATGATCCTAAGATGCTAGCACAAGTTTTGAAACGTCGATTTTCCAATGAGGAATTTAAATTTTGGCCAGATATTGTGCTTGTTGACGGTGGAAAGTCCCAGCTATCTGTAGTCAGTGAAAATATCCCCCAGGGGATATATATTATTGGTATTTCCAAGGGGAAAAGATTTAAAAGAAAAGGCGGCAGATTGTTAGATGAGTTTTGGATCAATTCTGGCGAAGATGTCCAGAAATTAGAGATTGAGAACAAAGCTATATTAATAGAGCTCAGGGATGAAGCACATAGGTTTGCAATTACGCATCATAGAAAAGCAAGGTCAAAATCAGGGCAGAGGTCGGTTTTAGAGAGTATCCCTGGGGTAGGGGTAGCTACAAGAAAGTCACTGATCGAATATTTCGGGAATATAGAGAATATTAAAAAGGCAAATGACGAAGAAATAGCCTCTGTGGTAAGGAATAAAAAAATTGTGAAAGAAATTCGAAAGTATTTTAATATTTCTTAGTATCTGAAGCCTTGATATTTGCGAGGATATATTCAAAGAATGGGTTATCAACGACATTTGAATCTATTACGTAGACTTTGCTGTTAGAAGAATTTGAAATAACTGCAACTTCCCTATCATTTGTATTTGAACTAATAATTCCTCTTAATCCTGTACCAACATTTGTTGATATTACGTATGTATTAATAATTCCCCATCTTTCATCTCCTTGGCCATTCAACAATGTAACATAATCGTTTAAAGCGTAATCAATGGCCCTTTGTCCTGCAATATCCATTGGTACAAGATATACTTTTTCCTCTCCACCTATCTTTGAAAAAAGTACTTGTTGTAGTTGAGGATCATATGCTGATGCGCTATATGAAATGAGATAATCTTTTGGTATTTTAAGGATCCATGGAAAGTCAGGTAATAGATCTTGTGCTTCTTCATCAGTAAGTAACAGATTCATCTCTGTTTCCTCTTGAATTCTCTCTGCTAATGCAGAATTAGCCTGATCTACAGTTATGGTTTCGTACCATACGTCGTAGTATTTTGAATATATTCTCAATCCTTTGTTATCCTTTACCCAGTATTGTCCATACTCCTTGTCTGCTACTTCTAAAGAGACCATCTGAACAAATGACCACCCATAATTGGGTAGGGTTTCTGTATAGAAATTGAAAGCATCCTCTACACTAGCGTCTTTTGGTAGTCTGTAAGCGGAGTTACCGTTGCTAAGGAAATTCTTTACAGAATCTAGATCCATACTGTTTTGAAATATGAATGCAGATCCTGGGTATGCAGGAAGATCTTCTAGTCCTGTGACATATGTTAATTCAACTTTGTCTTCGGTATTTCTTAGTGTATTGATATATTTTATAGCCAAAAATGCGAATGCTATTAGTATTATTCCCAGTATTAAGAATATTGTGTAATTAGGTAATCTGAAGTGAGTTCTATTCCCTTTTGCTGGTCGAGATTTGAATATGGTAAGTTTCTTTTTTCTTTGTGGCCTTACACTGTTATTTTTAACAGGCATATATACTTTTCCAGCCTTGTATGATGATTTGCCTGCTTTTCTCTTGGGGTTCATAACTTACATTATATATATTTTTTGATTTACAAGTATATATATTTTTGTAGTATAATCTCTTGTTTTAATGCGGGATCGTCTAATGGTAGGACACTGGTCTTTGAAGCCAAGAATCATAGTTCGAATCTATGTCCCGCAAGATTATCTATAATACAGATAGATAATCAAAAAGATATACGATATTAAAAGAAATACACCCTCTCGCTTACTAATATAGAACCTTCTTCCAATCAAAGCCGCAGTTAACAAAGCTAGATTGTAAAGCACTAATACGATCAATTCTGTGATATATCCCTCAAATGATAAAGGAGTAATGAACGCAGAAACCCCAATAATAAAAAACAAATTAAAGAAATTGGAGCCAATAATATTCCCAAGACTTAATTCATCCTTACCCTTCCTTAATGCCATGATAGAAACAATTAATTCAGGCAACGAAGAACCTATTGAAAGAATTGTAAAGCCTGCAAACCCCTCTGAAATCCCTAACACCCTAGATATCTCTACAGTAGAATCTACCGCGAATTTACCACCAGCCCCTATGAGTAGTAACCCTAGTACAAATAGTAACGGACGAACCTTAATTCTCAGACCAATACTTTGCCCAGTATCCTTCTTCTTTTCTCTGAAATATACAATTACAAAATAGATTGCGAATATTAAGATAAATAAAAGCCCAACAACCCAATTTACACTCCCATGGGAAAAGAAAAGAATCCCGAGGAAGATCAAAACACTAACAACTGAAAGAGGAATATCAAACTTAAGATTATTTTTGTGAATTTTTATAGCACCAAACATAGCTGTTAC
>CAZNJV010000022.1:3370-11165 GCA_964573565.1 uncultured Candidatus Saccharibacteria bacterium
CCAATCTCGATCAATGTAGAAGGATCTTCTGCGAATGCGGTGATTGGGAGATCTGGATCTATTGGAAGATTTAATCCAACATCTGCCTTTTGCGTGCCTTCTTTCGAGAGGTTGTACAAAGAGGTGTCTATCATTGCCTCTATAACCTGCATGAAATTCATCTTGTTAATATCTAAATTCTTCGGGAACATCTGTGAGTATAGATTTACAGCGATAACCCTCTGGGCCCCCATCTCTCGCACTACATCTACTGGAACAGGATTTGTCGTGCCCCCATCTATTAAAATCTTTCTCTCTCGTTCAACAGGCCTGAAAAGAAGGGGGATAGACATACTAGCACGGATCGCAGCTTTTAAACTTCCCTCTCGAATAACTACCTGCTGTGCAGTATTAATATCCGTAGCTACAGCTGCAAATGGAATCTTCGTATCCTGAACTAAGACATCATCTGGTATATATCCACCCAGCATATTTAAAACTTTTTCACCCTTGAATACTCCAGATTTTAGCGAAGGATCAAAGAAAGCATCAAACATTTCTTTGTAACCTTGAGAATAGGCAAGCTCTTCAAGCACTTTGATATTTTTCGTGTACGCATAGAAACCACCAACAATGGCGCCGATACTTGTGCCAGCAATATAGTCTATTGCGATATTGTTCTTTTCTAATTCCTTTATGACACCAATGTGAGCCAAACCCTTTGCGGATCCCGCACCTAGTGCTAGTCCAATTTTTTTCTTAAATAAGTGGAACATAGACAGATTATTATAAATTAGATTGTATCTCCTTGATCTGATCTCTTAGCTCTGCAGCTTTCTCAAATTGTAAACTATCTGCCGCTAAAAGCATCTTCTTTTCCAATTGCTTAATTAACAATTTCTTCTGTTTTTGATCTAACTTCTCAACATATTCATCATCTATTGGTATTTCTTCCTGTTTTTCTACCAACGAACCACGGATTTCTTTTGTTATAGATTTTGGGGTTATGTTATTTTCTCTGTTGTATTGTAACTGATACTCTCTCCTTCTGTTAGTCTCTGAGATAGCAGCCTGCATACTCCCCGTCATATTATCCGCGTACATAATAACACGTCCTTCTACATGCCTTGCAGCTCTTCCAATGGTCTGTATCAAGCTAGTCTGTGAACGGAGGAAACCTTCTTTGTCTGCATCTAAAATAATAACTAAGGAAACCTCTGGCAAATCTATACCCTCTCTAAGAAGATTTATTCCTACCAATACGTCATATTTACCCAATCTCAGATCTCTTAAGATATCGACTCGTTCTACTGTATCTATATCGGAATGTAAGTATTGAACCTTAATACCAGAATCCTTCAAATAATCTGTAAGATCTTCTGCCATTCTCTTGGTAAGTGTTGTAACTAAGACTCTCTGTCGCTTCTCAACATTCTTAGTTATTTCAGTAATAACATCGTCTATTTGTCCCTCTGTCTTCCTTACTTCAATTGTTGGATCTACAAGTCCTGTAGGTCTAGTCAGCAGCTCTACAATGGTTTTGTTACTATCCATCAATTCATATTCAGATGGTGTTGCTGAAATATATAATGTGTTGCCTTGCTTCTGCACAAACTCCTTGAAATTCAGTGGCCTATTATCTCGTGCACTTGGTAATCTAAATCCGTATTCGATCAAATTATCTTTTCTAGCCTTATCACCGTTAAACATTCCTCCGATTTGCGGAATTGTGATATGTGATTCATCGATGAATGTAAGATAATCTTTAGGGAAATAGTCTAAAAGTGTGAATGGCGGTTCCCCAGTTCTTCTTCCATCAAAGTATATGGAGTAGTTCTCCATGCTTTTACAGTACCCGATCTGTTGCAGCATCTCTATATCATAATTTGTCTTCTGCTCTAGTCTGTATGCCTCCACATCTTTCCCAATGTTTCTTAAAAACGCTACTCGTTCTGATAGATCATGTTGTATCTTTTCTGTTGCGGTATGTATGACATCTGCGGAATAGACCAAAGATGTCGCAGGAAAGATCAAAACATCCTTCAACTCTTCCAATTTGTGTTTAGATATTGGATCTACTCTAAATATATTTTCAATGGTGTTTCCCCACATCTCGATTCTCAGAGAAGCTTCATCATATGGAGGGAATATCTCTATGACATCACCATTGATTCTAAATACTCCTGTGTCAAAATCATAAGTGTCTCTTTCGTATCGCATCAACACTAAATCTCTCGCCAATTGTGATATATCTACTTCGTGTCCTTGCCTTAATTCCAATGTTTTATTCTCATAGTTTTGTGGATCCCCAATATTATAGATGCATGATACTGACGCTATTACAATCGTATCTCTTCGTGTAAGCGCGGAGTTCATGGCACCAAATCGCAAATTTTCAATCGCTTTGTTTACCTCAGACTCTTTTTCAATGTACAGATCCTTTGTTGGAATGTAGGCTTCTGGTTGATAGTAGTCGTAGTAAGAAACAAAGTAGCGGACAGCATTATCCGGGAAAAAATCTTTAAATTCTTCGTATAACTGTGCTGCCAAAGTCTTGTTATGTGAGATGATTAATGTCGGACGATTGAGCTGTTGTATTACGTTGGCCATAACGAAGGTTTTACCAGAACCAGTAACACCTAGAAGTGTCTGCCTATCCTTGCCGTTTTGTATATTTTGCAAAATTTGATCAGCAGCTTCTTGTTGATCTACGGATGGTTTGTATTGAGATTGCAAATTGAATTGATCCATCCAATGATTCTAGCAAATATGAGATTGTGTTAAAATAGGAAATATGGAAAGACCCAAATTAAACAGATTAAGTCCCGAAGTAGTAAATCAGATAGCGGCAGGAGAGGTTATTGAAAGGCCGGCTTCTGTACTGAAAGAGTTGATTGATAACAGCATCGATGCCCAATCAACAAGAATAGTGGTGAAAGTGAAAAATGGTGGAATAGATATGATTGAGGTTAGCGATAATGGGGTGGGTATCCCAAGTGAAAATTTGCCAGAGGTTTTCGATGCGCATACCACATCAAAAATTAAAAAGATAGAAGATTTGAATACATTGATAAGTATGGGATTTAGAGGGGAGGCACTATCTTCCATAACCTCCGTATCCAAGGTAACAGTTCAGTCAAAATACAGGAACGAAGATGTTGCGTATGAGGTATCTTATAACGAGGATGGAAAGTCAGAAGTAAAGAAATGTGCAAGAGAAGAGGGGACGTTGGTAAGGGTTGAAGACCTTTTTTACAATATACCTGCAAGAAAGAAGTATCTTAAATCCGCACAGACGGAGTACAGAAAGATATATGAGATGCTCTCGAAATACTTGTTAGCCTACCCAAATATTCATTTTGTTGTAGAGAAGGATGGAAAGAAGGTTTTAGACATGGCAGTGGTTAAAGATGCGAAACCAGGGGATATAACAAAGGAGAGAGCCACAGAAATCTTTACTGAAGCGGACAGTCTCGAAATCTTCTATGATGGTTCTGGGATTACGATTAAAGGATTATCTGCCCATCCGTCTTCTCACAAAGCAAAGACTGCTAAACAAGTAGTATTTGTTAACCATCGTGCTATAACAGATCGTGGAATTATCCGTGCCGTATATGAGGGTTACTCTAGGTTCTTACCATTTGGTGAAAAGATCTCTTTTGTATTGGGAATAGATATCAAACCAGAGTTAGTTGATGTTAATGTACATCCTAGGAAAGAAGAGGTCCGATTTGAAAATGCATTTAGAGTGTACACTGCCGTGGAAGAGGCGGTCAGACACACCCTAGAAAAAGCTTTATCTTTTAATAACACACACACAGAAGAGCCACAACATAATACGCCAATAAATTCATTTGATAGTATAAGACAGAGTTTTGCCAATTCGAAACCTGTATCTGCACCGAAGCAATATTCCGAGATTTCATTCAACAACAAGGCCTCCTCTGTCAGGGATAGCTTACTCTTCTCTCAAGAGGTACTTCAAAACACCTTCTCAGCTCAACCAGCCACGCCGTTATTAAAAGATGATGGGAAGGAAACCTCTGGTATTAGGAATATCTTCCAAATATTTAATAAATACATTGTTATTGAGTTTGAAGATGAGCATCTTTGGGTTATTGATCAGCATGCAGCTGCAGAAAGAATAAATTTCGAAAAACTGACCAACAGAGAAACGAAATCAAATATACAAACATTGCTCGTACCGCAGGAGGTTAAGCTATCGAAAGAACAGACCCTCTTTATTGAGGAGCAGAAGGAATTCTTTGAAGGAATGGGCTTCGCCTTTAATATCAAAGATTATGGTATTGATATCTTAACAACACCTGTCGAATTTATGTTTGATATCCAAGCGATGTTTAATGAAATTTTTGAACTTTCAGACGATCCCATGATTTTGAAACAGAATTTTGATAAGCTTAAGCAGGATATTCTTGCGACAATAGCTTGCCATCTTAGTGTCCGCTCTGGGCAAAAATTAGAAAGAAATGAAATGTTAAGTATGTACAAAGAGTTGTCAGAGTGTAAGAACGAATATAGCTGCCCACATGGGCGACCCGCTATATGGAGGATGAGTTTGAGTGATATAGATAAAAATTTTGAAAGGACATACTAATGAAAACTGGAACACTATACCTAATACCTACTCCTATCGATAATAATGAACTCAAGGACGTTCTTCTCCCTAAGGACATCTCTATAGTATCGGGGTTAAAACACTTCATAGTTGAAACTCCTAAGAATGCAAGGCGGAATTTAGGTACTCTTTCGATGGAAACTGTGATGCAAGAGATTGATATACAAGAACTAAGTGAACATACTAAGGATAACCAAATAAAGGCTCTACTTGAACCAGCTATACAAGGCTTTGATATGGGGTTGATGTCAGATGCAGGATTACCAAGCATTGCAGATCCAGGCTATAGAGTTGTAATAGAGGCACAGAAATATGATATTAAAGTTGTACCGCTTGTTGGTCCTTCTTCAATTGTATTAGCCCTAATGGGTTCAGGACTTAATGGGCAAAACTTTGCTTTCAATGGATACATCCCCGTAGATAGGGATGAATTGAAGACAAAAATTAGGCTATTAGAATCTCTATGTTACAAAATCGGGCAGACGCAGATATTTATGGATACACCATATAGGAATCAGAAGCTCTATGAGTGTATTTTGGAAGTTTGCAACCCTAATACCTACTTATGCGTTGCTTTAAATGTTGGGAATGAGGATGGGTATATAAAGACAATGAAAATTTTTGACTGGAGAAAGAGTAGGGCTGTTTTACCCAAAGCTCCTTGTTTATTTTTAATCAACAAATTGTAATGCCATCATTCATAGGTTCTATCCCTACAATTGATGATTCAGATATGGATTTTGTTGATGAGATTGAGAACAAAAAGATTGAAATTAGTGGCAACAAAGAAATCGTTGAAAATAAGATAAAAGATATTGTAGGCAGTGATAGTCTATTTTTCTTTAATCGCGGCAGAGAGGCCATATATGTTGCATTACAGGCATTAGGGATATCACAGGGGAATGAAGTTTTAGTACAATCTATGACGTGTAGTGCTGTTGTAACTCCTGTGTTATGTCTCGGTGCTAAGCCAATCTACGTCGATATCTCAAAAGACACTTTCAATATTGATATTGAGGACCTAAAAAAGAAGATATCCCCTAAAACCAAGGCTTTGATAGTGCAACATACATTTGGGAAATTCGCAGAGATGGAGAAGATACAAAAAATTTGCAAAGCGAACGACATTAAAATCATAGAGGATTGTGCTCATTTATTTAGAGGAGATATTAAGGATACTGTCGTTGGTAAGTTTAGCGATCTCTCTATCTTTAGTTTTGCTCAGGATAAAGCGATCAGTAGCGTAACTGGAGGCTTACTCGTTGTAAATAACACCGAATATGCAGAAAAGGTAAAAGCTATATATGGTGCGTGTAGCAATCCAACCGAACGAGAGTCAAAATACCCACTTTCATATCTTAAACTTTGGAATTTTGCTAAAAAGTACTATTTCACACCCCTCCTCCCATTTCAAAAACGAATAACGATAGGGAAGGTGGCAATAATGATGAGTAGGTGGGCAGGTATAACGAAACAACAAGCATCAGAACAAATTGAGAATGATATTGTTCCAACCAAAATGGGAGATATTCAGTATGCACTTCTTGAAATGCAGCTTAATAAATTGGATGAACTGAATAGACATAGGCAGGATATTTTGAGGGTATATGATGAGAAATCAAATGATCTATTACTTAGATATCCTATTTTGGTCGAAGATCCCGGATTAGTCTTAAGCTTACTGAGTCAAAATCGATATCTATGTGGTAGGTGGTACAACAGTATTGTATTTCCAATTAAGAACCCTGAGCCCGTTAAGTACATCCAAGGAAGTTGTCCTACTGCGGAGTATGTTGTGAGACATATTATAAATCTGCCACTGGATATTGATATTACAAAATCAGATGCTATTAATATCAAGGGAATTGTTTCTAAATTTTTGATACACTAGTTCTATGTCAGCTATTGAATTCAGAGAGGTTACAAATGATCAGGAATGGGATGAGAAAGTTTTGTCTCTACCCAACTACTCATTTTTAAACTCAAGTGCTAGATATCGATATTTGAGTGATTCGGGTAGCAATACATTCAGGTATTATATTTATGCGGATGGTAATTTTGTTGGAATTGTTGCTGGTAATATTGGTCATTCAAAAATTTTCGGAAGATTTTTAGAGTGTAAACATTCACCATTGGTACAAAGTAGCTCAAAAGAGCTATGGGCCGAAATAATGAGCTTCTGTAAGGCTTTAGGACGCAAGAACAGATGCTTCATGGTACGATTAGCCCCGTTAGTTAGAGAAGATTTGACTCTTCAGGAAACATACATGACGGAACAAGCGGTGGTTGCTCCTATACATAATGTTGATGCTCTCATCTCTCAGTATTTTGATATGACAAAATCAGAAGAGGAGCTAAGGCATGATATGACGGATTCAACAAGAAACAACATAAACAAGCTTTCTAAAAATCCAGACATATCAGTTAAGATATTTGATGATAATTCCCAGTTCGAAGTTTTTAAGAATTTTCATGAGCAGACAAAGAAGATAAAGGGCTATGTTGATAGGCCTGCAAAGTTGCTTTTGAATGAGCTTCAAACTCAAGTTGATAGTCATATGTGCTATATGATTGTTGGCTATTTTAAAGATCGTCCTATTAGTATCTGGCAATGTACAGTTTTTGGTAAGTATATGCACATATATCAAGCAGGGAGTGATTCTGAATTTAGAGAAAAGAATATTCGTGTTACATACCTACTATTCTGGGAATCCGTTAAACTCGCGAAACAGTTAGGTTGCTCAGTTCTAGATCTTTTTGGTGGGATGACTCCACCGACGTATACAGGGAATAAACATCCATGGAGAGGTGTAAGTTCATTTAAAGAGAGTTTAGGTGGAGAAAAAATTGTATATATGCATAGCAGAGATTTACCTCTAAGCAGACCGGTATATTGGTTGTACTATATCTACTCCTACATCAGGACATCACTCAAGGGATATACAATTAAGTGGTAATTACCAGCTTCCACCTCCGCCACCTCCAAATCCTCCTCCGCTAGAACCGCCACTAAATCCACTTCCTCCAAATCCGCCATGAGAAGACGAGAAACCTCTTGCGCTGTTTGTAGCTACTGCTCTTGTGGCAATCTGTTGGTTCATATTTGTTAAAGAGTTTGCCAGTATATATGAATTAAAGAAGTTGTTGCTTCCGTCGTACCATTCAGGTGGTGTTACATAC
>CAZNJV010000023.1:0-8630 GCA_964573565.1 uncultured Candidatus Saccharibacteria bacterium
ATTATATCATACCCTTTTACTTTTTTACCACCTTTTTCTCAAAATTCTTTTTTCTGGCTTCGTCTTGTAAATCTCTCATGGATATTTTTGTTTTTTGTGCCAATAGTTTAAGCTTTGTACCGGAAGATATGATTCTTTCATAGTTTATCCCTATTGCTATTAAAATGACACCCGCTACGATCTTAGACCATGTAGAATCGAATAATCCTGTATCTGGTGCTTCTATGACACAATCCGCTGTAATTGCAGCGTTAGCGATTACATTATCTCCTTCTGCTGGATATGCGGTCACGGTATTTGCATATTCACCAAATGTATCTTTGGGTACTGTAACTTTGTAAGTGTATGTTCTCTGTTCCTGTGGATCAAAGGTTGTATCTGTTGGTGTCCAAGTTATCGCTCCGCTTGCATATGCTCCGCTATCCGATATATTGCTTATATATGTTGCCAATACTTTAGTATCCAATGTATCCACCACTTTGGTTATTGTGCCTTCTCCATCTCCGATATTCTTTAGTGTGATGGTGTATGTCAGTTCGGAGGTAGGATTTTCTGTATTTTCGTCTTTACATACCTCTACAGCATTCTTTGTTAATGTCCAATCAGGATTGGTTTCTTCTGCCTGTACCGTGAATGTTGTGGTCAAGGCACATGCGGTACTTGTTGCACCTTTGGTATCTGCCCAACTTAGATCTAGGGTGTATGATCCTGCCTCGAGGCACTCTGTACTACTACTTAGGGTTTCGGATATGGTTGTTGTTATGCCACTGGTATTTTTTGCGAATGTTGTTCTATCTGTATTATTGAGCTTCGTTTTTATTGAAGATTCTTTTATACCATCACTATCCGTTGCTGTAGCAGAATATGTTATTGTATCACAATGTTTATATACTCCTGTGGGTTTGGTTACCCAAGCACCAGTGTCACAGGTGTTGGTATCACAACTAATTTTGTAGTAATACAAGTTGTCACATCCGGAGCATTTTGCAGAACATTCTGCAGTACTATTGCTTCCGCTACATGTCGGAGTACACGTTGGGGCAGAGTCTGTGCAACCATTACTACTACCACTTTTACATGTACAACTTCCAGCGCTTGTACAATAGGCAACCTCAGGCCAATAGCACTTGTTTGTACATTGGGATCCTACATTACACTCTACACCTCCAACAGGTTCATCGTCCCCCGGCGCAGCATGATTACAACTTGGACAAAGAGAAGAAGCTTCTCCTCCTCCAGACGGCACAGGTATACTTACTCCATCACCACATCTGACGGAGGAGGTTGAATTCTTACAATTAGGAGAGACACTTTTCGCACAATACATACTTCCCGAGGTTGTACACTGCCAACCATTTATATGTCCCCCACTTGGTATCGCCGAGCAAGAAGATGGTTTTGGATCACAACAATAGTGGCATGTTCCATTACCTTGGCTACCTGCTTCACTATCCTCTGGTGCAACTGTATCTTCTTGATTAACCCTCCATAATAGATAGCCACCAGCTCCTGCGAATAGAAGCATTAAGCTAACCAATATGATAATCTTTCCCTTTTTAGTGATATTTAATCTTACAGCCATTATTTAAACCTTCTCTCAAACCTATTTCTCCTCTTCTCCTCCTTCTCCTTACGCTTAATCTCCATCCCTGCCCTATTCTTCTCACCTAAGATATTGAGAGCATAGCTAAATTTAGGTATTTGTGTAGTTACAACACCTAAGAATACAAACCCTATACCCAGGTACACTTTACCAAGAGTACCATCAAAAAGCCCAGTATCTGGGACATCTACTACAGCATCTTCGGATACTACAAAATCTGTAGATTCTACACAAGATTCAGAAGCACCTGGAAGTATAGCACTTAAGGTATAGCTACCAACTTCTAACTGTGTAAGACTACTAAAGAGAGATATTGAGAGAGTTTGGCTTGAGGTATCAGATGTCAAAGTATAGCAATTAGGAGAACTTGGACATGCTGGTAATGCTGTCCCATTTAATTTTACTGAAACCCCTGCCTCTTCTGTGCTATTCGTACTAGCAACTGTAATGGCTGGTAAGGTTGAAGACTTTGTATATGTTCCCGTTGGTTTGTTTGTCCATGTCATGGCTTTACATGCACAATCTGCAGCACAGCTTTCTGAATCTTCTGATCCTGTACATTTATTATCTCCACATACAGAGCAATCTCCTGGGCAAGAGGTTAGAGATTCCGTACTACTACAAGTCCCGTCGCCACAGACGGCACAATCTGCAGGACAAGATGCCAGTGTCTCAGATCCATTGCAAGAGTCATCACCGCAAGAGGTATTTGATTCTATGTGGTATTCGCAACACCCATTCTCATACCCTGCACAGCTCTCCGGACAGTTATTATTAGCATCACGCCCCCCTGCCTTACAAGAAATTACGTTTCCACTACTATCCCTATCACAAACTACCCCAGCTTCGCTATCTTCAGGTGCGACAGTGTCTTCTTGATTAACTCTCCACAACAGATATCCACCAGTACCACCAATAACAAAGAATAGGATTATTGCTACTATTACAGAAGTTTTCTTGGACAGTCTTATACTCATAACTTTCTTTATTTAAACATGTTCTTAAGATCTTGTATATTAAGAACATCTTTTATCATTATAAATATAACAAGAATCATTAAGAAAATAAAACTGCCATTAATAATAATAGTTTTGATCCTTTCATCGAGATCTTTTCTAATGATCGATTCTATTATCAATATCCCTACTCTTCCACCATCTAACGCTGGAATTGGTAAAAGGTTCATAATTGCCAATGAAAGAGAAAGGTCACCCATTACATTTAGGAATGTTAAGAACCCAAAGTTTTTAAAATAATCAATCAAGAAATATATCCCTACCGGTCCAGAAACCGAGTTAGAAAGCTCAGAATAGTCACCTGTGGTCTTTGCTTGGGTAAATAGATCCCCTAATTTTGTCCCAATTAATCTTAGCGTATTAATGGCATGAGAGAAGCCTGCCAATACCTTGCTGTTCTCATATGAGATTACAACATAGTAGTTGGTTGAGAGAGCAATGCCAATCTTGCCCTCTTCTGATACAGGTACTGTATATGTATTACAACTCTCATTACACACCTCTATCTGGACATTCTCACCCTTATGTTCTCCCAATATCTTTGAGACATCGCTTGAATATTCTGGAACTTCACCTGCAATACTTTTTAATATCCCTGCTGTTGGAAGTCCTGCTATCTGGGCATTACCACCATCGACCAGTTCTGCATATTCCACATCTTTTGCTACAACCTTTTGGATAGTTGCACCTGTTGGTTTGAAGTTCTCAAATTGCCAATCTAGAGTCATCTGCCATCCAGAGGTAGCAAGAATGATGTAATATACGACTACTGCAAAAAGTAGATTCATTATCACTCCTGCGAGCATTACAGCAATCTGTACAATTTTGGGTTTGTTTTGTAAATTTCCTGGATCTTTCTTCTGAGCCTTTTTCTTCTCCTCTTTCTCTGGATCTCCATCTCCGGCAATCTTCACATATCCACCCAGAGGTAGCAATCTGATGCTATACAATGTCCCTTTGTACTTTTTCGATATCAGCTTAGGACCGAATCCTAACGCAAATTCGTCTACTGTTGCTTTGGCTAATTTTGCAGTTATGAAATGTCCTAATTCATGAACAAAGGTAAGAATACCAATAACAAGGACGAACAAGAGTATGTTTACTAGAATGGAAAGCATGTATGTATTTTCTAAATTAGATAGTCAAAAGTTCTTTTTCTTTAGCCTCTCTTATCTCCTCTATCTTCTGATTAGTTTCTTTTACAACCTTCTCAATCTCTTCTCTAGTTCTGTCTGCTTCATCTTCTGAGAGTCCACCTAATTGAAGATCATCTATCTCTTTCATATATTTCTGCCTTACCTGCCTGACAGCTATCCTTCCATCTTCAATCCTGTCTTTCATTACCTTTACATACTCTCTTCTTCTCTCTTCTGTTAGATCTGGGATTTTTACAATTACACGGTCCCCCTCTATCATTGGAGAAAGCCCTAAGTTGGCAATGTTAATACCTTTAGAGATATTTTCTAGTATGCTCTTGTCCCATGGTTGTATGCAAAGCGTCTTTGCATCCATTGCTGAGATGGTTGCATAGTTCTTGATTGGTGCCTGTGTTTCGTATGCGTTTACTACTACCTCTTCCACTAGTTCTGGTGTTGCTCTTCCCGTTCTAATTTGAGACAGATCTTCGTGTACATGGTCTATACACTTTTGAATATCTGACTTAAATACATCTATATCCATTTTGTTAATACCCCTAATATTATTTATGAAATTGTACAACATCCTACCAGGCCTGGCTATAGCCTGGCCTGCGTTCAGAAGACGTTCACATTCCTCTGCTATTGTTTATTTATGGGCAAACCCAAGAACTCAGAAATTTACAAACCGAATTCGTTTTATCACATCTATAACCGAGGGAATCGCAAGGCCAAAATCTTTTATTTAGAAAAAGATTACGAGACATTTCGTCGTCTAATGTATCGTTATCTAAAAAAGTCGCGCATCTTGCTTATCGTTTATTGTTATATGCCCAATCATTACCATTTTATTTTAAAATGCGGGAAGGATTGGGAGGAGATACCTCATTTCATGCACTCATTTATGACTGGCTATGCCTTGTATTTTAATCGACGGCATCAGAAAATCGGAAGGATTTTTCAAGGTCCCTTCCAAGTTAGAAGAATAATTGGGAAGCGTGATCTCAACAAGACAATCGAGTATATAATACATAACCCAGAGGGAAGCTCAGTGGGAACTGACCTAGTAGAAAGCAAGTACGAATGGCTATTTGTAAGAGATAGGTGAACGATTTCTGACCCCGGGCCAGGCTATAGCCAGGCCTGTTTGGGTTACTTTGTCCCGAATTCCCAGAACAAGATTCTGGAGATTGTTAATGGTTCTCCCATCTTCTGAGTAGCCTCATCTAAGAGGTTTGCAATGGTTTTGGATTCATCCTTAAACCACTTCTGCTCCATGAGACATTTCTCTGAACAGTACTTCGCGAATTTACCTTCTACAATCTTCTCTATCATCTCGGCTGGTTTTCCTTCACTTTGAGCTTCCTTTGTGAAGATATCCCTCATCTTGTTCATCTCTTCTTCGCCCAAGCTCTCTTTAGAAATATACAATGGCTTCATAGCTGCTACTTGGAGTGCAATCTCATGGACCAATGCTCTGAAGTCATCATTCTTTGCAACGAAATCAGTCTTACATTTGACCTCTACCATTGCTGCAAGCTTGTGATCTGTACCATGTAAATATGTTTCGATTACTCCCTCACCCTTTTCAATTTCATCATCTCCCATAGGTTCATTCCAACCTCTTTCGTTGATTAATGCGACTGCTTTCTCGAAATCCTGTCCTGCTTCCTCATATGCGAGTTTGCAAAGACCAATTTTTGCGCCTGTGAGATTTCTCAATCTGCTAATGACATCGCTTCGCTCATTGATGTAAGCAATAGCTTTTGCCATATCGTTATCTGACTTCTCCAAGGCTTCTTTGCAAAGTCCCATTCCTGCGGATGTCTTTGCTCTCAATGTTTTAATATCATCTACTGTTACTGCCATCTTAGTGGGGTTCTAAAATTATTTAAGTGCTTTCAATATATCTGCTGCAGCTTTCTCACCAATGCCTTTGATCTCTACAAGATCTTCTTTGGTTTTGCCAGAGAGATCACTTACTGTTTTGATGCCACCTTCGTTGAGTGCTTTGACTGTTCTTGCAGAGAGTCCTATATCTTCGATGCTCTTAGAATCTGCCTGCTTTTTAACTTCTTCTGCAGCTGCAATTTCTGCACTGATGTCTTTCTTAACAACTCTTACGACTGTACCTTTGGTTTCTGCTACTTTTCCTTCTCTCAATGCTTTCATTCTTTCTCTGTCCTCTTCTTCCATCTTTGCTTGTCTTGCTTTCTCCTCTGCATACTGTTTGCTGTACATTGCTAAGTTAGCCTCGTGATTTTTTCTTAATGCAACGACTGCTTCTGATTTCTTAGATTCACCTATGACTTCACCCAAGATATTCATCAAAAGTGAGATGCTCTTTAGAGAGTCATCGTTTGCTGGGATTGGGTAGTCTATGAGGTCTGGGTTGCTGTTGGTATCTACCAATGCAACTATTGGGACTCCTGCTATTCTAGCTTCTTTAATAGCTAGTTTTTCAACTTTGCTATCAACTACTATCAATGCTGATGGTAGTTTATCCATGAATTTGATTCCTTTGTAGATCTGGTTCAATTTGATTATTTCTGCTTGTGCTTGTAGTCTTTCCTTTTTGACCATATCTTCTCCACCTTTTGCAATGCTCTCTTCTGTCTTTACCAATCCTTGGATACTCTTTTTAACTGTATCAAAGTTGGTGAAGAGTCCACCTGGCCATCTTTTGTTTACATAGAAGGCACCTTTTTCCAACGCGATGTTCTCAACTATGGATGCTGCTTGTCCTTTGGTTCCTACGATGAGGATGTTTCCCTTTTCTGAGAGGTCTGCTAATGCTTTTACTGTGGATTCTAATAGCTCCTGTGTTTTTACTAGGTCTATGATATGGATTCCGTTTCTCTCTTCATAGATGTACTGTTTCATTCTTGGATTCCAAGCACTTTTCTTGTGTCCAAAATGACAGCCTGCTTTTAGTAGATCTATTATTTCTGGGAGTTTTACGTTAGAGACTTTGTTTTGAGTCTTTGTCTCTGTTAAGACTTCTTTTGTTTTTTCCATTTTTTTATCTTTCCTTTTATTAATATCTCTGGTGGGTGATATTTATATATCATCCAGGAAAATTACAGGGATATATGAGATTAAATAACAATGGGATTATATATGGTAAACGTTATTTTTTCAACCCTGCATATCAAAGGAGGCGATTCTGTACAAAGACGTAAATCGCCTCCCTGACTGCAATAGAATATGTTTGACACAAAGCCTAGTCATCAGCATAAATATCGTGAGATTTTTGCTGGTAACCAGTATGCCTCTTGGATGAACCCTTAGGCTCATTCTGGTTGGTGAAATGTGGTTCCGATATTGAAACCCAATTGGAGCCAATTCCTCCGATTCCCGAGTCTGTTACATCATAACTTGTCCGAGTATTTGAATCTGCATCATAATTTGTAACATGTTCAGTGGTACCAGGATTATCAGACATCGCACTCCTCCACTACGATTGAGAATCATATTCTATTGCAAAAGAGCACTAGGCATTTGCAGTTGAATTATACATTACAAGAGGCATATAATCTAGTTATGATAAGTAAAAATAGTCGGATAGAAATTCTAAGAGCCCCAGAATTTTTTGCAAGCGATATTGCAGTGTTAGATTTATTTGACAAAAATAGTGAGAGCAATCTATCACGAGAAAATTTCATTACTAAAATAAAAGATGGATTGGTTAAGATAGCCATGATTGAAGAAGATCCATTCGGATATGCAGTATTAAGCAAGGATGGATGCACATCAGAATATTACATTGAGGAATGTATTTTAAAAGACGATATTCAGAAGCTACTTCTTCAACCCTAATTTCTCAAACATATCATTACTCTGTGTCTTGTGGAAACCATCCTTCTGACCATTGTATCTAGGAAGTGTAAATATGAATTTGCTACCCTTACCCAATTCACTCTCTACCCTAACATCACCACCCATCTTTCTAATTAGGTTGAAGGTAACAAATAAACCTAAACCAGTACCACCAGGTCTAACAATATCCACCCTATCATTATCACTAGATTCAGTATAGTTACTAACTCTATAGAATTTCTTACCTAATTTAGGAAGATCTTCCTTAGATATCCCCTTTCCAGTATCTGCTACCGTTATCTCTACCTCTGCCTCATTGTATGTACTAGACACTGTTACACTACCAGTATCTGTATATTTAACACCATTGCTTACCAAGTTATTTAGTACCTCCACTACTCTAGCCTTATCTGCAAATACATTAGGAGTATTCTGATCTACATTGTTTATTATTGGTAAATTCTTATCCTTAGCCTCTCTCTCATTCCCATGTATAGCCATCTCTATCTCTTCTCTTATATTTATCTCTTCTGGTTCTATTACTATCTTATCTCCTTCTAATTTAGCACTACTTAGTAATGTATTTATTAACTTTATTTCATTTTCTACTGCTATCTTTATCCTATCTACATATCTCTTGTATGCTTGTGGATCACTATCTATCTCTTTATCAAATTTGTCTAACAATTGGGCATTTAGTTTAACAATGGTAGCAGGTGTTCTTAATTCATGTCCCATGATATCTATCATGTCATTTTCTTTCTGTCTTGCTTCTTGTAACTCTAATATCTTTACCTGTAACTCCTTTGTTTGAAGATCTACCTTTTGTTGAAGAGTTTGGTTGAAAGATTGAAGCTCGGAGTAAAGGAACGCTCGTGTAAGAGCCATGTGGGTGCTTTGCATCACACTGTCTAGGAATTCGATATCGTTTGCAGTGAATAGGTTTCTATCATATTTCTTACCGATGAGAACAACTCCATTGAATTTATTCTCATCACTCAAGGAGAAGATTATCTCAACCTTATTGTCTTCCATGAACTGAAGGATAGCTTCTCG
>CAZNJV010000024.1:0-8234 GCA_964573565.1 uncultured Candidatus Saccharibacteria bacterium
TGTATCTGCCCAATATTCGTTGCCTTGAGAGTCACGTAATTGGCCATCTCCCTTCATTTCATACATCGGAAGGAGGTATCCATAGCTTTGGTCAGTGAATATATATCTGTAATTTACTTCTGAGATATCAAGAGATTTAAGTTTTGCAGATGCTCTAATTAATGGATATTGTTTTTTGAAATTATCGTCATAATCCAGATATGTTGTGTAGATTTCATGGTTTCGAGATATTGAATCACTAAGTGTACGCGTGGGCATATCTTGATATGATACAACATTTGAAGGAGCCAACATTAATATGGAGAGAGAATATATCTTACTAGAATCTGCAACTAGATTTAGTGCATATCCATCTATTCCAATAGATCCATATTCCAGGTTGTTTGTAGAATAGTAGCCTTTGAATTCCTTTTTACCATTTGAGATTTCTTCAACGTCTGACATTACAATATCTCGGATATTGAAATAGTCTAGTAGGAAACTTGTTACATCAGATGTTCCCCCTATCTTTATGTCCGTCACTAACCCACCTTCTGAGTTGAGGAAGAGTATGGATGAATCTAGTGAGTATGTTACTACTGCATCGTTGAATGTCCATAGGTATGTCTCTTCAGATGTAGTTGGTGTTTTTTGAGAGAATCTATTTACGAAATTTTCTACAGTCGTTATCTCTGGCTTTGTAGTTTTGTACACTTTAACCTCAGTAGATATGGGAAGATCATTAGGCGTATTTGTGAAGGAGACTGTATTGTTTAGGTATTCAAATGGTGAATTTATTGGAGTTACGGTCTGTTCTACTGGTGTATTGTTCTTTTTGTTTAACCAAAATACCACCCCTAGGATGAGCCCAATAACGGCTCCTATTGCGATATATGGTCCGTATTTTTTCCAAAATATTGGCAGTTTCATTTTTCTTTTTATTTAATTATTATCTTGATGCAAAACCCCTTACATACGACCTTAGGAGGTCTCCACACGCGCCGGAGGATCCTGGTGCTACAGCTAGTTCCTCCAATTGTGCATACGTACATACGCCACTTCCGACTAGGTAACCAGCAGTTTCAGTTGCTCTCATAGTAGATCCATCACTTGTTCTAAAGCGGTATCCTCCACCATTGTTGGACACAAAATCTGCACCCCACTCCCTTCCAAGAGCACCCTCATTTGGTTTGTCTCCACCAAATCCTCCGACTTGTATTTGATGCATAAGCTCATGCCTGAAGAGGTTTGTTAATCCTGCGTCACTTGCCAACGCGAGTTTATCTGCTTTACAGTAAACTTCGACACCACTATAACACCATGCCCAGTCAATCATGTTACATGGGCCTTCGTCTGTTCCATCATCCCCATCTGTACATGTAACCAAGTGAAGATTTGTACTCAAACCCATCTCCGCAGCTACTTGATTGTATATCTCTTCTATATCTCCGGTGTAGATTGTACCTGGAGCTCCAGGTTCGTCTCCACCACTGATAATGTATTGTTCGTCTATGTAATTTGGATTATATACAACGTCTCCTGGAATAGTATTTGCGTATGCATAGGTCTGTTTATTCTGTTTGTATTGGCTACTCGTCATCATCACAATAAGACCAACTACACCTATCAAAGCAAAGACTATCACACCAAACAAGACTTTCGCGACAGCGACTAGCGCATCTGCGACTACCGCGGCTATCGCAGCAACGACTATTTCTCCAACACCACCTGTTACAGTAATTCCCAATGCATTGATCACAACCTCAACCAATGCTCTCGCGATATTCTGTAGACCACCTTTTTCAACCCATGCAGCGAGATACTTCCCAGCAGCGCCTTTAAATAATTTTTCGTATAAACGACTGTGAGAAAGTGTATCAAAAAGTTTTTGCCTACGCTTACTCATCCACTTCTCGATCGCCTTTGTAAATTTATCCTTTGTTCTCGCTCCCCAGCTAAAGATATTAAAAGTCTTCTGTAAAGAACTTAATGAACCCTTTGGCCCCAAAATGGACTCAAGCCTTGCCTTCAACTGTTTATACGCCTCACTTGTGGGATCTAATTTAGACCCTTCTAAGATCTTCTTAATAGCATCAGCTCCCTTCCCAGAAAGAAAATCTGAGAGACAAGATTCTCCTATCCCACCGTATAAACTACTTTCATCTCGCAAAAATTCCTTGCTAAAACTCATTGCACCAAGGTTTCTTACATATTTATCTAACTCTCTAGTTCGAAGATAGGTTAGATAGGCAAACCCTTCTCCGTTAAACAACAAAGTTCGCATTATCGCCCTGGGTGTTAGATAGTAAAGACCCGTAAGGGCGGTATTATACTTATTGAGGATATCATTTTCTTTAAAATAACCCGCCTTGTCTTCCCTTCCAGAGATTGGGACAAATATTCCTACACCATTAACTTTTATTGTAGTTGAAGGCCTAAATAGATCATTCTTATCTTTATCAAAGAAATCTCCGTTTAAAATATTTCCAACGAGGTTACCTTGAACAACAAGATTCTGAAATGACCCCCATTTCCCCTCTATTTCCCCAACACTTGTCCAGAATTTAACAGTATTCAATTGCCTTGAATCCCTTTTTAGCTCCCTGTACTTATTTCTCAGCTCTCTCTTCCTATCACTGTCTGTCTCCGAATCTAATAAGGATTTGATTGATGACATTTCACTATTGAGATAGTTTCTAGCATCAAGCAAATTCCTATTCGATAGATCTAACCCTTTTACAACAATTTGTGCTTTTTCCAGTGTCTTTATCTGCTCTATATCTGCATCTGATAGATTAGGATTGGACCTCAGAAGCGCAATTCGCCTTTTAAAGTTTGTATTTTCAAGATTTTTGTAAAAACTTGGGTTGGAGACTGAAGTACTACCACTAGCAGCATTTCCTTTAACAAATGCTTTGTACTGTTCAACTATACTCGCCTGCTCTGCTACAGATAACCTCCTACTAAATTTCAGTTTTAATTCCTCTTCTAATCTTCCTGCTGCATAATTTAGATCCATCCCGGAGTTCACATTCAACCCCTTTGCCATACTAAATATCCCCTTAAACCTTGCTTGTTCTTCCTCTGAAAATGAATTCCACCGTTCTTCGGAAAAGCTATACCTACCTATCAATGTCCCTGCTCTTTCTTGCATGTTGGCTAATTCATGGGTGAGCAATTCATCTTTTCCTGTTGTTGTCATACCAATGGCAGCACTGGTATCATACCTATTTTTGAATTGGATATCTCTTTTTCTACGATTCGATATATCCTGTGCCGACATTCCCAGTCGAACAGATATCTGAGTATCTAAATCTGCATACTTTCTAGCCCAAGCATTTGTTGTGAATTGCCTCATTACCTTCCCAAGATAGTTGGCCTTCCCGGACTTTCTATTGGCCTCCGCCTTTTTTGCCATAAAGTCGAAGGTCCCTACAGGGTCTTTAAGAATATTTACCAGGTTAGAAGCAGACACCTTTACTGGAGCTGTTGGATCAGACTGATTAGGTAGAATCTTCGTAAGAGTTATATCCAATGCATCTTGAATGTCCTTCGCTGCTTGGTTTGTGAGAAATGCTCCTGGTTTTTCTAATGCTGCGGATATTGCACTTGCAAGTTCGTTTGTACCATCAATACCCGAGAGTTTAATGGGCTTCCTTTTCTCAGGTTTTTTCTTAGCCTCCTTAAAAAGAAAGTCATATATCTGACCAAGTACCTCTTGCTCTTGTTCCAAGGACCTTTTCTTTGGCATTATCTATCCGTTACAATAAAATGTTATTTGAACAAACCTCCTACTAAAGGTACCTTCGATAGACTTGCTTTTGCATTTGCAAACCCTTCTTGAACTGGTTTTGGTGTATCTGATGGGAACCATGCCTCTAAATATTTAGGTGCTTCAGCAGCAAAGTACAAAACAATGACTCTGACAACAAACATGAATAATCCAGAATTAATATCAACATTAGTATCTGTAGCTGCATATGAAAGCTTTCCCGGTAAGGAGAGGGTCATGCCTGTTTGGTTCGCCAAATATGTTGGAAGATTTACAATTGCAAATACCATTGGGAATGTTAGAACATTCTTTACCAAACTCTTAAACCAGTTAGATGTAGAGTATGATTTTCCTGGGAATGATCCTATCATTATCTGAATAGGGCCAACAATTACACCCAAAAGAATACCGAAATATGCTTTGTAAAGAGTAATTACGACTTTAATTGCGCCTACAAATACAATTCCTATTATTAACAGTATTACCAACAAAGCTATGATTCCAACCCCTGCAGCTATTGGTGCCGCTGTTGCTGCGAACGCACCACCAATACCAAATTGGACGATTGCCGTTATTAAGGCTGAACCTCCGGCGGTTGCTCCTGCAACATTCTCAACATTTGTAACCTCTCCTGTGATCAGACCCTTCATCATTTCTCCGATGCTATTTATACCAAAAACGTTATCTGTTCCGTATATCCCTGCAATCAAGCTTGTCACAACAGCTCCAATATCTATCAATAGTCCTGCGATTGCGAAACTAAATGTAATCAAAACAAGAGATGTGATTAGGCCTGGCAAGAAGTTTCCCAAAGAAACTAATGTCTGCCCACCAATCTTACTTCTAAACATAATCATAAAGCCGACGATGATCATTATAACGACAAAAAACACATATGCGATATTCCTGATTGTTCCCCAAAGAGGTGCAATCCCAGAATCCATTAATTCATCGTAACCATTCTGAGTCGCTTCGCTTCGTGCTGCATAGGTTGAAGTTGTACTTTCGTCATATCCTGGAATCCATTCTTGTGCTAGATGATCATACACGTTAATAGTTGGGAAATTGTTGTACGCATAATTTATCGCGATATCTGTGAACCCAATTAGGCCGTTCTTCATATCCTCTGGAATAGTCTCACTATTTTGTATCGCTTCCGCACCAGGAGTAAGAGATGGCGCTAAAATCGCAACGGTTGTGTAAGTCGCAACTCCCAGATCGGTAATTCCTCCCGTACCTTTATTTACCTCTTTCGGATCTGTCCCATTTGCCAAATTTACAAATTCTGTCATAGCAGAGTAATCACCACTTACAGTTACTTCTTGTGTAAGGTCTACTGTACCTTTAGTTTCATCTAACTGTGCATAGGCATTCATCGTACCAAAGAAAAACACCATGGCAGCAACCAACACAAATACAACTTTAAACATCTTTTTATTAAAAACTTTCTCAACTTTCTCAATAAACTCATACGTCTTGGCTACATAACTCATAATTATATTTTGTAAAATTTAAATTATATTGGCTTCGTATCATTCTGCCTTTCTGCAGATTCTTTTGCAAGATATGACTTATACGCTTCTAAAGAAGGAGTCTCTCCACTCTTTATATCATCAAACTCAGCAGCCTGTCTCTCATGGAACAGGTAAGATAAATCCCAAACACATTTTACTCCAACAAGCTTCCCTCCAACATTTGCAGTACATTTCGTAATCACATATGTTGGTTTGTATGTTGAAGACAACTCTGGATCCATTTGCTCCCTATTTCTTGTATCCAAATACTTATTAGTCTGATCAAACATTGGGCTTATCTTCACCGCAATATCTTCTGCATTAATACAATCTGTTTCCTCTCCATCATCGTTCTCACACTGCCAATCAGAAGAAGGAAATAGCGTACCAAATGTTCCCTTGATTATTTCTACAACATTAAAACATACTGGTATGGCCAAATCATTTAGTTCAAAGCTGTCTACTTTGCTGCAAGTTTTATCAACCTGAATTGTTTCTTCAACATCTCCTTCATTCGATTCTAATGAGTATCTCGGCAAAGCATAGTTTGTTCCGTATAAACGAGCAGACGCTTTGTTTGATAGATCTGGATTTGTGTTAGATTCATTATCGCAAAGTGCTCCGCAATTATTTTCAGTCTCTTTGTCTATTGTAAATTCGTCACCACCACTTTCTGCATCTATGGATACTTCATACTCCGCGTTATATGGCTCTTCCTTTACAGAGCTATTAATTACATTATTAACAACATCATCATGCTCCTCACCTGGTGTAGTAGATGATTCTATCATCACATTCTTTATTACTTTCCCTGCGGGTGGGAAGTATCCATTAGAAGAAGTAAGGTTACCATTTGAATCTTGAACATTATCGTTACCGGACAGTAACACAATGGGTGCGTTGATCACCGCCATTGTTATATCCGCATCAGCATTAACTCTTCCACTCAAATTGGGTCTTTGGTTTGTCAGGCTTTCAGAAGTATTGTCATCTAGGAGGCAGGCAGAATCACTTGTATAACTATTAATACCTGAACGACATGTATTCGTATCTAAAACATTGGGAGTTACATCTGTAATAGCCCCATTGTCTTGCAGATACCAGAAAGTCCCATCACTCTCATAGCTATTATCCACCACATCTGCACTACAAGAAGATACTTCTGTATTCTGAGTAGTATCCGCAGAGATCTTGTTAACCCTTGTATATTTGAATACAACAACACCAAAAACTGTGAGAACTATTAACAAGAATAACGCTTTAATATTTTTCTTTTTTGGATTATTTTCTTTGTACATACGGATTTTTGATTATACCAGATATTCTAAGCATTTCTATACAGAAATTAAATAACTCCATAATCTGAAAGCTTAGTCACAGTAGTACTTGTGCTGTACTCTAAAGGAACATCCACATCCTTGCTGGTGATACCATTCATAGATACGCTCACGGGAGAAATAGTAGGTATTGTAGACACTACACTAAAGTACATAGTATCAGAAGAAGTATATTCATAATATTCACTACCATCTGAAGATCTGCTATCCGCAATGGATAGTATCCATTTCCCATCTTCATCCAAAACTGTAGATATGGGCATAGAGTCTCCTGCAGTTCCCGTACTATCTCCATCCTTCATGTATGCTATCAATACTCCTTCTCCAGTATCTGGCATATTACTTACAGTACCCGTTATAGATACGTATGATGGGGGGGTGCTTAAGGTTGCAAAAGTTGTAGCATTAAAGCCATCATACGTATTGCTCCCAGATGATACAGCAAAGTAATATTTTGTTTCTGGTTGTAATCTTGTTAGAGATACACTATGGACATAGTACTTTCCTTTGTTTGTCACACTGTCTCTTTCGTCACTGGCTGTGCTGGAAAGTGCAGTAGCCGAAGTTCCATAGCTAACACTGCCTTCTTCTTTTTCTGCAGAAACCCATACAACTGTAAATCCTGTGTCTGTTAGATTCGTTGTCTTTACAGTATCTTTCCCTGATGGCCAACTCGTGACACCAGATACAACCATATCTTGCCATTCTAGATCTTTAACTATTCTGAATGTTCTACCATTAGTCTCTTCCTCTGGCTGCTCTGCTGGGGTTTCTTCTTCTGGTTCTTCTACTGGTGTCTCTTCCTCTGTATTGTTCTGAGATGATGATGTCGGGAAGTAAGAATACAAGGTCGTATTAGAACCGATACTAAAGGATTGAGTACTATTTAACTTCCCATTACTATCAAATAGTGTTGAGTATGCTCCACTGAGAATACCTCCTTGATCTGTTCCTGTTACAGCTATTAAAACTAAATTTGTATTAGTATCGGAGATAATCAATGACCCATCAGATATTTTACGGAAGGTAGATAAATCCATTATCCAGTTTCCACCACTTGGCATAGTAGCAGAGACTGCATAGGAGGTTTTGTCTTTTAGCATTGCAAATACCAATACATCATCCGTAGATACTCCACTAACACTCCCGTACACAGGGTTGGGTGTTGGTGTATCTGCAGTTATTGGTGCAGTTTCAAATGTAAATGATGAGCCTCCTGAAGATGAATAGTTTGTTCCTCCTGAGGTTATGGTAAATTCGTATGTTTTAGATGGTTCTAAGCCTGTAAACTCTATGAAATGCGTGTTTCGCTTGGTATTACCCCTTGTATCTAGTACTGGGCTTCCATTTTTTAAGGTTGCAGTACCTGAGGTTTTAGAGTCTGTAGTCCAGGTTATGGTTGCAGATACTGTAGTTATATTTGATATCGTCACATTTCGAGGTTGAGTGTCTGCACTAGCGTTGGATATTAGCTGTACCACCTGATATGAGGCGTATACTACCAATGGCAACCCTATGATGAGTACTAGTAAGGTAATGATATTCCTTTTTTGAGTTGGTAGACGGGCAATCTTCATTAATAACTATAATAGCTAGTAATACTGATATTTACAATGCTATTCCTCTGTTTCT
>CAZNJV010000025.1:0-8033 GCA_964573565.1 uncultured Candidatus Saccharibacteria bacterium
GTGTGCAAGTATCCAATAAGCCGAATTCTGTTTATGATGATTATCTATCTAAGCGGTATAAACCTTGCTCTAGGTGGGGGTTACCACGCGATATTGTATTACTACAATACCCGGTAGTCTCTTACACTACCATTTCACCCTTACCTCTTTCGAGGCGGTATAACTTTCTGTTGCCCTTTTATCCGAAAGATCACTCCCTCCCAGCTCACGCTGGCACCTATCTCGAGATATTCGAGACCGACATAGAGTCCGGACTTTCCTCCCTTACCAAGTAGTAAGAGCAATCATCTAGGTATACTTGCACCCTTAATTATACTATTTTTTAGCCTTTTTCTGAATAATGATGACTGGAACAACCACAGCAGCGATTACAGGTGAGAATACTAGAACATAGATAATGCCTGTACCCAAGAACTTAGCAAAGCTAACCAATGCCCTTCCGGCATCTTTCAATATTCCGAAAGGTTTCCATTCTTCATCAGAAAGTTGTGAACCCGTAGAGCTTTGTGAAATAGTAACATAGAGATATGAATAACTTGTCTGATTATCCAAGTCCTTTATCTGTGCCTGCAATGCTTCAATATCGGTCCTTGTAGAAGCTAACTCTTTTTCTACTGCTAATATATCTGTTACAGTTTTAGCCTCATCAAGGACATTATTTAAACGAGTTTCCAGCGCTTGAAGGTTTTCTAATCGACCCTGTAGATCCTCTACTGTCTCTGTAACATCCGTAGAACCGGTGGATGAATATGCGAACTCTCCTGGGAGCGCCTTTATTGCGTTATACATATCTTCAAACTTAGATTGCTCTACTTTCAATGTAACATATATATATCTATAGCTACCCTTACCAGCATCTTGAGAGGACATTGTCTCTGCAGAATATTCTTCTTCGATACTTTGAATGGATGCTAATGTTGCATCCATATCATCTGCGGCCATCGATATATTTGCCGTCTTTATGACATCTTCCCCACCATTGGAGCTAGGAAGTGCAACTCCACCTATGTAGGAATCCTTCGCATACTCCACACTGTCCGAAGTTACAACATTGTATGCAGAATCTGTGGATGTACGCTGTTGTGCATATGAGACGATTAAATATGCCACAAACAATCCAACTGCGGTGAAAGGAATAACTAAAGCCAATATCCAATATTTCTTTGATGGTTTATCCATATATGAAGAGTATCAACTTATATACAAGTTAATAGTACGATATATGGAAATTGATAGCAAACCAGAAACTATCTCTTTGAGAACTGTGGCTTCTTTCTTGCTTTTCTTCTGTGATACTTCTTTCTTTCAACCTCTCTTGGGTCTCTAGTAAGAAGATCTTCTTTTCTGAGTGTAGGTTTAACCTCAGGATTCATTTCATTGATAGCTCTTGCAAGACCAAGTCTAATAGCATCTGTTTGACCTGTAATACCACCACCCTGTACTTTAGCTGTGAAGTAATACTGCTTTTCCAAACCAACAACTGTTAATGGCTTGATGATGTAAAGCTCAGATTTATTCATTTCCTTTAAGTAATCAACCGCTGGGACACCATTAATTGTAGATGCCTTATCTCCTTTGTATATTCTTACTCTTGCTGTAGATGTTTTTCTTCTTCCGATTCCTTCAAAATATTTCTCCACGGTTTATATACTTAAAATTTAATCTCAACAGGTTTCTGACCATTTTGTTTATGTTCAGCACCTTTGTAAATGAATAATCTAGCTAATCTTGGATCTACAAGTTTATTCTGAGGAAGCATCTTAGATACTGCATCTCTGATAATTTTTGTGGAATCCTTCTTTAACTGCTCATCAAATCTGGTTGTCTTTAATCCACCAGGATATCCAGAGTGTCTGTTATATTCCTTTTTCAATTCTTTTCCTCTTGTAAGTTTGATCTCATCAGAGTTAAGAACAATTACGTAGTCTCCACAATCCTCATTAGGGACAACCTCTACTTTTGCTTTTCCTATCAAAAGAGAAGCGATCTTTGTAGCAGCTCTTCCAAGGATCTGATCTTTGACATCGATCACATACCACTTTCTCTCAATTGCTTCTTTTTTTGTCCAAGGTGTTTTGTATTTCATTCGTATATTCTAATTAATTAAAGTCCTGATCTAGAAGTAGCTCTTCCGGTTTTCTTAACTGTAGCACTCTTATCGATACCCTTACCCAATATATTCTTCGAGACCTTAGCCTTTGGTGCAACCTTCTCCTCTTTAACCTCTTCTTTCTTTTCTGTAGCTTTCTTTACAATCTTCTTAGCCTTCTTCTCCATTCCAATCAATTCAACTCTAGATTTTTCCCCATTATCACCTTTTCTAAATCCGATTTTAACAATTCTTACACCTGCTTCTACTTTTTCTACATATTCTATGAATTTCTTTACTAACTTTTCGTCTTTTAGTGTAACCGCTAACTCTCTTCTCAAAGAAAGCATTCCTTTATTCTTCTTACCTAGTGCAATAATAGAATCAGCATTTGTTTTTAGAACCTTTGCTTTAGGAGATGTAGTTACTACATGTCCACTCTCAAACAAAGATCTAATCTGATTGATCATCAATGCTTTTCTGTTTGATGCTTTTCTACCTAATTTTGCTTTCTTTACGCCTTTATACATGATTTTTAGCTCTTAATGTTAACACCGTATTGATTTAAAAGTTCTATAACTTCATTCAAAGATTTGTTACCAAATCCTGGTAAGTTCAAAAGTTCAGTTGCTGTTGTATTTCTCAAATCTGCAATTGCCTTGAAGTTCCCAGCTAAAAGACCAGTCTTTGATCTCTTAGAGATTGGTAAATCTTCTATCTTCCATGATCCGATCTCATCTGTTTCATCTGCAGAGACCTCTGCTGCAACTTCTGCAGTATTTGCCTCTTCTGCTAATTCAACAACTTCCTTCTGAGACATACCCATTGCAATCATTACTTTTCCTGCAAATTCTTGAAGAATCTTAGATGATTCCAAGAGTGCATCCTTAGGGGTAATACTTCCATCAGAAGTAACACCTATTAATACTGCATCCCAGTCTGTAGCCTGACCCTTACGAGCTTGCTCTACACTTAGGCTGATCTTCTCGATTGGTGTGAAGTCACAATCCAAAGGAATCAATCCAACTTCTTTTCTATCTGCATTCTTTGCATCTAAATATCCAACTCCTGATTCAACTGTGATCTCTGCATCAAATTTAGACGATGCATCTGTCAATGTTGCGATTACTAAATCTTTGTTTACTACTTCCAAATCGCCAGAGACTGCAATATCGGAAGCTTTGATAACTGTCTTCCCTTTTGCATTTATCTTGCATGTAAATTTCTCATCCATATTGGTTTTGAATTTTACCTGCTTTAGATTCATGATGATATCAACTACATTCTCCTTGATTCCATCAATTGTGGAATATTCATGATCTACACCTTTGATCTTAACACTGGTGATTCCTGTACCCTTTAAGCTAGAGTAAAGAATTCTTCTGAGTGCATTTCCTAAAGTATGACCATATCCTCTTGGAAGAGGAGAGATCTCAAAAAGACCATAGTTCTCATTTTCTTCTTTGATTACTACCTTAATATCTTTAAAAGCTTCCATGTAGTTTGTAAATATATAAAATTATCTAGAGTAGAACTCGATGATGAGATTTTCTTTAATGCCCTCATCTATATCTTCTCTAATTGGCATTCTTGATACCTTACAGCTCAAGTCTTTTCTCTCTATCCATTCTGGTGTAGAGAACAATGGCTGTGCAGGAGCAAGCTTTGCAGTTTTTAAAGTTACAGTATCACCTTCTTTTACCTCATATGATGGGATGGTAAATTTCTTACCATTTAACATAATATGACCATGAGTTACTGCTTGTCTTGCAGCACCTCTTGAAGGAACCAAACCTGCTAAATAAACAACATTATCCAATCTTAATTCCAACATCTTCAAAAGCTCCAAACCCTTATCTGTATTTCTTGTCTTAGCTCTTCTATCTGCTTCTACATATACAGTCTTCATCTTTCTCTCTCTTAATCCGTAAGTTCTCTTAACTTTCTGCTTCTCTCTTAATTGGAATCCATAGTTAGATAGTCTTGCTTTTCTAGCGTTACCATGTTGGCCAGGAGCAAAAGGTCTTCTTGTAACACCTGCTTTTTCTGAAAAAGATCTCTCACCTTTAAGATGAAGATTTACTCCTTCTCTTCTGCTAAGTTTTTCTTTTGGTCCTGTATATCTACCCATTTATATAATTTCGTAATAAATATTAACTATTTTCTAGGCATCTTTCTTGGTCTACAACCGTTGTGAGGAATAGGTGTTCTATCTACAAGCATTGTTACTTTCAAGCCTGCAGCATCAAGTCCTTTGATTGCGGAATTTCTTCCTGCACCTGGACCACTTATGAAAGCCTTAACCTCTTTTAATCCATATTTCTTAATAACTCTCTCTGCTAATTCTGTAGCTGCTTTTGTAGCTGCAAATGCTGTACTTCTCTTTGCACCTTTAAAACCAACTGCACTTGGGCTACCTTGTCCCAAAACCTCACCTGCTTCATCAGTCAATGTGATAATTGTATTGTTGAATGTAGACTGAACGAAAACCATTCCTGTACTAACATTCTTTTTTGCTTTTTTCTTTGTCTTAGTTTCTGCCATCTAATATATTTAATGATGTTAAGTTTTAGCTAACACTCTCTTTAACCCACCAACAGCTCTACTCTTTCCTTTTCTAGTATGTGCGTTATGTCTTGTTCTTTGACCCCTCACAGGAAGACCAAGCTTATGCCTGATACCTCTGTAGCATCTGATATCTTTGAGTCTTTTTACATCTCTAAAGATACTCTGTCTCAATGCACCCTCTACTTCGTAATTCTCTTCTATATACTTTCTAACGACATCTAACTGAGTTTCTGAAAGATCTTTAACAAAAATATTCTCATCAAGATTAGTATTTTTACAAATGTCATGTGCTCTCTTTGTACCTATTCCATAGATATCCATTAATGCTACCCATAACTTCTTGTCATTTGTTATCTCAATTCCTGCGACTCTTGCCATTTTAAATTCAAGTATATAAATAAATTAATTAGCCCTGTCTCTGTTTATGCTTAGGATTCTTTTTGCAATAGACATACACCCTTCTATTCCTCTTTACAGAATAACAATCTGGACATCTCTTTTTTACAGAAGCTTGGACTTTCATTTTAATTCATTGATCTAAAAGTAATTCTACCCTTTTCCTTATCATATGGAGTCATTTCAATCTTTACTTTGTCTCCCTCAAGGATTCTAATGAAATGCATTCGCATTTTACCAGAAAGGTACCCTATTACGTTATGTTTCTTTCCATTTACATCAATCTCGACTACAAACTGAGTATTAGGAAGGCATTCTTTTACTACGCCCTCAAACTCATACACTTTTTTACTATCGATCATATTGTAGCCCTTCTATGTAAATGAATCCCAAGAATTATATCAAAAGAAGAGCATCCTTTCAACAGAAAATGCTAATTCTGTATATGATCTTGCGAGACATAACGGAACAGGGTAAGGATATCAAATATTTCGACTATTTACAAGCTCAACTTGCTAATTATATCCTTGTGGATCTCCTCTATCGATGGGCTTGCGTCCACTTCTACAAGAATTCCTCTTGATCGATATTCTGAAAGTATTGGTTCTACGCCCTTCATGTACTCCTGATACAAAGATTTTGTCTTTTCGAGGGTATCATCTTCCCTTTGGACCAACATCATTCCACAATTATCACAGTAACCTAAATGCTGTTCTGGCTTATATTTTTTATGATATGTCGCTCCACAATTAGGACATGTCCACCTTAGAGTTCGTCTTTCAATCACAACTTCTTCTGTGAGCTTTAGATGAACAAATGCTGTCAGCTCTCTTCCCGTTTCTTTCAAAAGGCTGTCAAATAGCGGGATCTGACCGGCGCTACGCACAACGGAAAGAAAGACCCAATCCTTCGATATATCGAATTTTTTCAACCACAATGGGAACATTTTGTATGTCAGTTCATCTGGGACAAACACGCCACGACCCCAATATTCGTGTGCTTTTATGCCGTCTATATCACCATTATCGTACATGCTTCGAAACATATCACCCGTTCCGATCTTTTGAAATCCAAAATTTTTAACAAGAAGATCTGCTTGTGTATCCTTACCACATCCCGAAGGGCCATGGAAAAGTAGTGTTTTCATATGTGCTAACCGAGGTTGTTCAGATTAAATCTAAACTATTTTAGCACATTCTAGAATTAGAGATATTTGTCATATCTCCTCACAACCATCATAGATTCTGTCTGTCTCTTCATATCAAGTACAACACCTATGACTATTAACAACCCAGTACCAGAGATGACACTTGCAGTCATAAGACCGAAATGGATCATGAAGCTAGGAAGAACAGAAACTAATGCTAAGAATATTGCACCTATTACATTAAGTCTTAATGCTGTCTTTCGAAGATAGTCCGAAGTACTGTTGCCTGGTCTTACACCTTGTATAAAGGCACCTTGCTTTTGGAGATTTTCAGATAGATCATCTGTATTGAATACAACTGTAAGGTAGAAAAGAGCAAAAGCTATTATAAATACAAACGAAATCGCTTCATAAATATATGTATTCCCCAACCATTCAATTACCTTGTTTGCCCAGTATGTTACTCCCTCAGAATAGTTTTTGCTTACTAAGAACTTCGCTATCAATTGAGGAAAAGATAGCAATGACATTGCGAAGATTACTGGCATAACACCTGACTGTGTAAGTTTTATTGGTATATAGCTGTCCATCGCTCCACCTGCTCGAACTCTTCGAGAGTATTGAATAGGGACACGCCTCTCTGCCTGAGTAATAATAATCGTTACAACAATGAGTATTAATGCCATCGCGAAAAATACAATCTTCTGGAAGTTATCCATTGTTACGAAGTTTGTTCTCACTGTACCTGGGATTCCAGATAGAATTCCCAACATAATCAGATATGAAGAGCCACCACCTACGCCTTGCTCTGAGATTAGTTCACTAAACCACATCATAACCATAGAACCACCTGTCAAAGCTGCAGACATACCTACAAGCTCCAAGGTACTTAAAGTATCAATCAAACCAAAACCCCTAAGTGTTGAATAGATAACAAAAGATTGAAGAATTGCCAAAGGTACGGTCGCGATTCTTGTATACATACTAATTTTTCTCCTACCCTCAGGACCCTCTTTCCTTAACTCTTCAAGTTTTGGAATAACAGTTCCTAATAGCTGGAAAATGATGGATGCATTGATATATGGGGTAAGCCCGATTGCAACAAGAGAAGCAGATTCTAAAACACCTCCAGAGACAGTAGATAATACATCTCCTAGCTGAGTGCCCTCAAAGAGCTTTATTAAAGCCTCTGCAGGGATTCCTGATACAGGAATTGCAGACAAGATTCGATACACTACTAGAATTAATAGTGAGAATAGGATTTTGTTTCTGATCTCCTTAGTCCTAAATAGGGACAGGATTTTCTCTTTTAGATTTGACATTTTACAAGAGGTTATTTAATAGATCCCCCTGCTTTTTCTACTTTTTCTTTTGCAGAGGAGGACACTGCAATACCTACTATGTTTACTTTGATTTTGATCTCTCCTTTTCCAAGTATTTTTACGCTCTGTGCATTCTTTTTAACAATACCCTTGTCCTTCAATGCTTCCACTGAGACTTCTTCTCCATCTTTGAAATTCTTCTCAAGAACATCTACATTCACTGCTGCGACTTCAACTTTTCTACTCTGATTGAAACCTTTGTATTTAGGCATTCTTCTAAAGAATGGAACATTTCCACCTTCAAAAGAGATCAAAGATTTGTGACCAGATCTAGATTTCTGACCCTTTGCTCCTCTTCCTACTGTATGACCACCAACACCTGATCCATAACCTCTTCCAAGTCTCTTGGATTTCATTGTTCTATTGTTTCTTCTTGGTATATTCTCTAGGTACATTATTTTCTTCTACTTACTTTAGGTGTTCTCTTTGTATCTTTTTTCTCTTCTTTCTT
>CAZNJV010000026.1:0-7784 GCA_964573565.1 uncultured Candidatus Saccharibacteria bacterium
TCTGTTAAGGATATTATAAAGGGGGCATATGATACTTTAAATCTTCTTACTTTCTATACCGGTTCTGAGAAGGAGTGTAATGCTTGGACGATTGAGAAGGGTGCTACTGCGAAGGAAGCTGCGGGAGTTATTCATACTGATTTGGAAGACAATTTTATTACTGCTGATATTGTTAATGTTGATGCATTGGTTGATGCTGGGGGATGGGTTAAGGCAAAGGAGTTGGGTCTAATCAAGAATCATGGTAAGGATTATGTGATTCAGGATGGGGACTATATGGTGGTTTTAGCGAATAAATAAGGATTTACATCCAAATAGATATCCTATAGAATATATTGTCTTTTTGCTCTTAAGAGGAGGGTATCTTAATGTTCTCTCATCTATATAATGATCGGAAAAGATTGGCCATGCTCTATGACCAAAGTTATGGTCGATATTTCCATGTCCTTGCAATCTTTGGGCATTGGGTAATCGGTATCGAGAAAGGTGCGAAATGGGCAAGTAGTTACCCATTCTACCTCTTCCTGGTCGACGATTACGAAAATCTGGGAATTATTCCATTGGAGAAACTAGATCTTCGATGCATGAAAATCCCAGATCCTGGAGTGGGCATCAACGACTCAGTCGCTGAACAATGTGTCCACTTACCAAATCTCAGTGCGATTGGAATTGTTAGTGTCTTAGACAGAAAAGAGGATCTCGTTCTAGCCGAAGTTCTTGGAAGGAAGTACATCCTTGAGGTCTTGGAAACAACCAGAGGGGAGGGAGAGTACATCCAAAGAGCCATAAGGGCCGACGGTAACTTCAAGAGCCAGCTTCTCTGCCAAGATCCGCATGATCAAACAAGATTCCTGTCGCATGTAGCAAAGCTCTTCGCTGTAAAAGGCAACAAGATCATCGAGCTCAAGGAAAGTCCCTTGAGGCAAAAGTAGTATGCTTGCCCAAAAGCAAAAAGACAAACAGGTGGAGGAATTCTTTCCTATTTCATTTAGTGAATTCCTCCTGCTTTCCTGTAATACATAGTTGTATTACCTCATAATTTCTGCTAAAATCCATTCTCGTTAAAACATAATTTGTATATATATTTGTTAAATGTCAGTAGAAGAAGTAAAAAAGATAAATAACTACGAAATGGCAATGGCTCTTAAGCCATTATTACCAGATGATGTTAGAAAAGCTATTCACAAAGATTTTGTTGATTTAGTAAAAGGAATGGGTGGAGAAGTATTAGATGTAGATGTATGGGGAAAGAGATATCTAGCATACAAGATTAATGGACATAACGAAGGATATTACATCATATATACCTTCACTGTAGCTCCATCTAAGATCTCTGAGATCAGAAGACAGATGGAATTAAAGCAAGAGGTATTAAGATATATGGTAGTAGAAGTGGATGATGTAGAAGAGGTCGGAAAGAGAATTAAGAAAAAAGAGATTGAGATTTAATAGATATTTAATGTGTGTTGTGTATATTAAGGTAAGTTAAATTTATATTTTTAAACAAATGGCAGCAAGATCACTAAACAAGGTAATGTTGATTGGTAACCTTACAAGAGATCCAGAGATGAGATATACAAATTCTGGAACTCCAGTAGTTACATTTGGAATGGCTACAAACAAATCATGGAAGGATACAAATGGAGAAGCTAAGGAATTAGCAGAATTCCATAATATCGTTGCATGGAACAAAATGGCTGAGATATGTCAGCAATTGTTAGCAAAGGGAATGAAGATCTATGTTGAGGGTTCTTTGAATACAAGATCATGGGAAGCAGAAGATGGTTCTACAAGATACAAGACAGAGGTTAGAGTAGAGGATATGATTCTTTTGGATAGCAAGGGTAAGCAGGGTGCTGGTGTTGATGAGGAAGATGCACCTGCTGAGAAGTCTTCTAAGAAGGCTGAGGCTCCTAAGGATGAAGCTCCTGCTCCAGCTGAAGAGGAAGCTCCTGTAGATCAGGATCCTTTAGAGGAAGATTTGCCATTTTAATTTGATATATATTTAAGTAATGTCAGAAGAAGTAAGAGAAAATTTAGAGGTTGAGAAAACAGAATCTTCAATGGATGAGGGTTTTGAGTCTCATGGTAAGAAAAATGTAAGAAGAAGGAGAAAGATTATACAGAATCTTAAGTGTCCTCTATGTGAGTCAGGTGTTAAGACCGTTACTTACAAGGATGTATATCAGTTAAAGAAATTTACTTCTGTTAGAGGTAAGATTATCTCTGTTGAGAAGTCTGGTGCATGTCACAGACATCAGAAGATGTTAAAGAGGGCTATAAAGAGAGCTAGATATATGGCATTACTTCCATATTCTTCTAATGAATAATTAGATATATGTTTTTGAATTGAGAAGGGGACCGAAAGGTCCTCTTTTTTATTGTGTTAAGGGAGCCACATGGGGTATTTGTGACTCCCTTGCGGAGTTATTGAATGAGTTCTGTTGCAAGTTGCACCCCAAAACTAGAGAGGACCACCATGGATCAGAAAAGATATCGCTTAATAAACTTCTCGGCCATTGTTCCAGTCAGATTGAGATTTGCAGGAATCTCTGTATTCCCAAGTCTTCCCCAGTTGAAAGCTACCATTAAGCAGCCAACAAAGAAAGAGATCCATGCAACATCCTTCAACACAACCATCCAAGTATCCATATCCACCTCCTTGGTGAGATTCGCTATTATATCAATCTTTATATTAATTCGGAAGAAAATCTGACCGGTCTAGGTATTGTATGAAAACGTACCTAGACCGGTGTGGTGTGTGGGGAAAATCTCATGGGCCATCCTCAGATGACGGATTGATGCATCTGCAAATAGGAGTAGTGGGTTTATGTCCACAATGAAGTCTCCAAAGCATGATTACCCCCGTGATCACCATTGCAACGAGCACGATCAATACCACATATTTGAGTGGCATTCTAAAGAATCCTTTCAACGTGAGATTTTTAAAGCTCAAGATTATACAACATCCTCTCTAAATTGTGTATATCCATCTCTTAATTGAAAACCATACCTCTTTAAAGTAATATAGTTATTAATGCCAACACTGCCAATATTAGAAAAAAACTCATACCTAAGCCTAGTAATATCAGATAACAGTATCTGGACTCACCTAGGGTATACTGATCATAACGCCAATAGGGAATATATACTCTCTGATTACACGGACCTAAACCCATTAAAACAAAGACTAGATGATGAATTCTTTACTAAAAATTTTTGGTATGAATATTTCGATAATTTAGAAAAAATATTCAACTGGAATATTGTAGATAGAAATATATTAGGAATATTCTCATTTAGGAAATTCAAAGAAGAAGGAGATGGAATATCAGGAATTAGGGTAGTAATGGATGAAAACCAGAAATATTTTAACAAAATATTTGCTTCACTAAGATCCTTTTCAACCAATATCGCATTGAGAGTATCTGACGATATATATATGAGAAGCCTTGTAGATGGGATGGCCGAAAAACTAGGATATGACGATTTCGTATATGCTAATCTTGATCTACAGGATTTCAGGATATATCGATCATACAAAGATCCAAATACACAAAAAAGAGAAACAGAGAAGGCGAAGATATATTGGAACAACGAATATGGGGTAATAGACGCTATTAAGGATGGAAGATTCAGAGCATTCTTAGCTACCGATATGACATCAAAAGATATGCTTAATCACTGGAGTAATTTCGTATTGAATAGGGTAGTATTCTCGGAAGATCCAAACCTTCTGGATATATTAAGAGCATATACTACAGCACAACTACATTCGATATATCAGGATAATGTGGAGAAAGTACAATCATTAGGAGTATCTGGAAATACAGGAATGGTACTTACAGGGTATATCCCTCTAGTCTTAGGAAGGGAAAAGACATTGGTATCACTCATTGATGGGCTAGAAATTTCTGGCTCATTTGATGTATACACCGATTTAGAAAAGAGAGTTCTTTCCTTTGGTAAAAGCTATATCTCAGGTCCATCTTCCACAGATTTGGTATTAACTAGAAAGGAAGTAGTAGCTAATGCTGCTAAAGTGTATGTACCAGATATGAAGCTTGGTGGGGCAAAGAGCAAGGTAATATTCAATGGATATACAGATTCTCTGGAAGGAGAAAAACAGGATCTATTTGCACTTTACCCAGAATTCACTTTTAAGAAACTACCATTACACAGAGATAATTTAGTTGTAGAGGGAGAGTTTAAAAACGGAGCATATATACGAGGGATTGAGAAGAAAGATGAAATTAGTTTCCTCTCGATACCAGACAAACTTCGATATGATACGTTGGTGATCGATGGAAGACCAAAACCAATTGTATACGGCCCTGATGTGTATCAAAACAGACTTAAATTACAACAATGGTTCAAATGATACTGAAGCATAGATTACTAGAAAAATATGATGAATATACATTTAAAGTCCCTGTAAGTGGTAGGGACAAGGTTTTGGTAAAAGCTGGAGAGAAGGTTGTAGAAGGCACAGAGATGTTTTTTAGAAAAGGAAACTATGTAAGGCACTCCTTCTATCTCCCAGATCAATTGAGTTGCAATATATCAAATCTCCCAGATTGTGTTACTTGTATAGATGGTGAGCTCATAAACGAGGGGGATGTCCTGGCTGAAAAAATTGCAGCAGGTGGATTAACAGTAAAAAGGCTAGTATCTCCATCTAGTGGAATCGTTGATCTAGCAAGAATAAGGCATGGGTATATAGATATATTGGGGGAAGAACAGGAATCTCTTTTCAAGAGTACATTTGATGCTGAGATAATAGATGTAAATCCATTGGATGGTATTACATTCAAAACATCAGCTTTAGCATTGGATTTGATAAGTATTTCAAATACACAAAATATCACTCTAGCAGGTGAATTCAAAACAATTAATACAGGGAAAGATGTAAAACTAAAGGGTGATGATGCAAGCTATCAGGACAAGATTGTTTTTGTTGGAAAACATCTACACCAAGGCTTACTTAAGGACCTTTTCGAGAAAGGAGCCAAGTTTGTGTTGACATATTCAATGGATTATCAAGACTATCGCAATCAAGGATTACCGATTGGCATTGTTGGTGGATTCGGGGAGATATATTCTGGGGAAAAACTCTTAAAAACACTCGCGGATCTAGAAGGTTGCTATACAGTAGTTGACTTCCAAGAGAGTCAGATATTCTTCCTCAAAGATACTAAAAAGGGAGGTGAAAAAGAATCTGTCTTTGTAAAAAATTTAATAGGTAGTAAAATGATATCTCATGCTTCTGGAAGCTATGGAATGAATGGTGAGATAGTAGGAGTAGAAGGAAATGGTTATGCTACTATCGAATGGGAGAATGGGGGCAGAGGGATTGTAAGTCTTGGGAGTATGGAATTCATATCATATTAATTTAAAAAGAACTACTAATGGAGGAAAAGAAAAAAACAGGAAATCTAGGGATTGTAATTTTATCTGTATGTTTGTTCGCAATTGGGTTTGTTTCTGGGAGAATTTTTCAATCAAATAAAGGATCCATAGATAGCCTAATCTCTGGAAAATCAGATGTAAGTTTTGATCTTTACTGGGATGTTTGGGATCTAATGAAGAGTAAATATGTAGATTCTTCAAAGATCGATGAACAGAATATGTTGTATGGATCTATAAAAGGGATGGTGAATTCCTTTGGGGATGCAGCAACCGTTTTCTTGGATCCAGAGGAGACTCAAGCTTTCAATGAAGCAAGTGAAGGAAAGCTATTCCAAGGTATTGGTGCAGAGTTGGGATATGATAGCAACAAGCAGATAACTGTAGTATCACCACTTGAAGGTTCTCCTGCGAAGGCTGCAGGTATTCGTGCTGGGGACATCATTCTTGCAATCGATGGGAAAGAAATAACGTCAAGCGAGACAGTATATGATGTGGTTGCAAAGATTCGTGGGGAATCAGGAACAAAGGTAACCTTGACTGTATTACACAAGGGAGCTTCCCAGAGTGTAGATATTGAGATTACACGTAGTGAAATCACTGTCCCAAGTATGGCATTGTCCTACACTGGAACTAATGGAGATATTGCGGTATTGAAAGTAAACAGATTTACAGATGCAACTTACAATGAATGGACTGCAAATTGGGATGAGGCGGTAAATAGCATAGTGGAGTCTGGAGCACAGAAAATGATTTTGGATCTTAGAGGAAATCCAGGTGGATTCTTCAACGCAGCTATCTATGCAGCAGATGATTTTCTTGATGCAGGGAAAGTAATAGCAAAAGATCAAGATAGCGAAGGGAAGATTCAAGATTACAATTCTACTAAGGGCGGAAAATTGGTAAATATTGAGTTAGTGGTATTGGTTGATAGCGGAAGTGCTTCTGCATCAGAGATTCTTTCTGGTGCACTGAAGCAGGCTGGTAGAGCTACGATAGTAGGGGAACAAACCTATGGAAAAGGTACTGCACAGACAGTATTGGATCTCTCAGATGGTTCTACATTGCATGTCACAATATTGAAATGGTTACTTCCTGATGGAGGTTGGTTAAACAAAGATAACCCAATAACTCCAGATGTAGAGGTGACATACTCAGCTGAGGATTTCCAGAAAGGAAACGATACTCAGTTAAAGAAAGCAGTTGAGATTTTAAATAATTAATTTGTTATTTTCTAATCTATGGAAGAAGTTAAAAAAGAGGAAATAATTAAGCCAAAGAAGAAATTCCCTACAAAATTGTTATTTATTTTCGGAACGATCTTGGGGATAATCCTCGTCTCTATGACAATGACATATATCACAATAATGAATGTATCTGTGATTAATAGCTGGCTTGGCGTAGGAACAGATACTTCTGAAGATTCTGATATTGTGGTCTCAGAAGAAGAGGCAAGTACCATCAATATGGTGGAGAATGTCCAGAAGGGAGTGGTTAGTATTGCCATTTCTCAGATGACTCTGTCCAAGGACCAGGGAGTAGTCACAAATGATAGCAATATTGGTACAGGTTTTGTTGTAGATGCTTCTGGATGGATTATTACAAACCAGCATGTAGTTTCTTCTACCACTGCAGATTACAAAGTTGTTACAAGTAACGGTGATCAATATGATGTTACAGAGATAGCGAGAGATGATGCTAATGATATTGCAATACTGAAGATAGATGCAAAAGATCTAACTGTGCTTTCACTTGGTGATTCGGACAAGCTGGCTGTCGGACAGGATGTAGTCGCTATTGGTACTCCTTTGGGAGAGTATTCCGGAAGTGTAACTAAAGGAATAATTAGTGGATTAAACAGAACAGTTTCCACAAGTAGTTCTTGGTACGGAGGTACCGCTAAAACATATGAGGGTGTAATTCAGACTGATGCTGCAGTAAATCCTGGAAACTCAGGAGGCCCATTGCTAAATAGCCAGGGAGAGGTAATCGGTATTAACTTTGCTACTACCTCGGACGCAGATAATATATCTTTCGCTTTACCAATTAATACGGTAAAAGAAAAAATAGAAGAGTACAGGACATATGGCAAGTTTATACAGCCATACCTAGGAGTTTCTTACCAAATGATATCTGAATTACAGGCATACTATTACACCAATATTGTAGCCGGGGCCTTTATCCAAAGCATCGATGCTGATGGACCTGCATATGCAGCAGGAATTAGAAAAGGAGATATCATAACCAAATTTGGTGAAGATACTGTAGATACATCTCTTTTGACTCTTATACAAAAGCATAAGGTAGGAGATAAGGTGGATGTAGAATATTACAGAGCCGGGGATACAAAAACTGTTACAGTTACTCTAACTGAAGCG
>CAZNJV010000027.1:0-7525 GCA_964573565.1 uncultured Candidatus Saccharibacteria bacterium
GCAGATCTTGAAGAATCTCTTCAGAATAAATCAACTGGTTGTCATATTCGCCTTGAAAAAGATTCTCAATATCTTTGTTTATACTAGCTTCATTCATTAAAACACCTACTGCCAATACCGAAAGAATAACTAGCACTATTAACCCAATTATTCTTAAAACTTTCATAAAAATACAAATTATAAATAATATTTAGCCTCTAAATGCTAACAACAAATTATATCCACTGCAAGACATCATAATTCCACTATCCTTCATGAGTATAGGTTCTACTTACATATACGGATACCAAGATTGGATGATTAGAAATAAGAAAGCAGAGAAACAACAAAGAAAATCAAAACTACAAAAATTAATACTGTATTAATCCAAATACCCATTCTCTTTAAACCATAGATACTGATCTCTTATAGACTCCTTCACAGGCATTGGATTGTATCCTAACTCCTTAGTAGCCTTCTCATGGGAAATATTACAATTACTATGTAAAGTCTTCACACTATATGGAGTTATCTGTGCTTTTTTATTAAAAAACGACAATATCACACCCATAAACAAAGCAGTAGCCTTATCCAACAAACTAGTTTTCGTCTTAATATTTGCAAACTCCTTCAAATACTCAGCATAATCATCCATACACAAAGCCTCTCCAGAAAGAATATACCTCTCCCCATACTTCTTTAACTCATATGCCTTAAGAATAGCATCTACCACATCCCTAACATCTACGTAATCATAACAACCAGAAATAGTAGTCTTAATACCAGACTTAACCAAAGAAACCATCCCCATACCAAAGAAAGAAGGCCTGTAATCATATGGACCAGATACACCTGTAGGATGAACAATAATTGCTTTCAAACCACTATCCCTCATCTTGTCTAACACATACTGAGTAGCAGTAGCCTTAGAATAGTCATATATACCTCTCTTAGTAGCATAGTCTGTTGCTAATTCTGTCTCTTCAGAGATCAAAGAACCATCCTCCAATGCATTAATAGCATGTATGGAACTGGTATATATCAAAGGTATATTATGCTCAACACATATATCTACAATATTCTTAGTCCCTTGGATATTGGTATTTAACGTCAGATCTTCATCATGTGTAGATATACTTATAATCCCTGCTAAATGGAAAATAGTATCTACTCCCTCTACCGCCTTTTTCAAAGATTCTGTATCTAGCACATCCCCATATACATACTCGCAATCACATCCCTCAAGAGGTTTTAAATCAGAACTCTCTCTTACCAATGCTCTTATCCTTCCGTATTTTTTGTTTAACTCTTTTACAAGAACATTTCCTATTCTCCCTGTACCACCAGTTACTAAAATCATATATGGTAATAATCACAAGTTATCTACCCATATACTACTTCTTCCTCCCCCTAAACCACAACACCACCTCTGTAACCACTAAGCCCATACCACCAATCATAAACAGAAATGTACCCAAAGGAACAAACCCAAAAGCCTCTATCAAAGTACCATCCTCTGCAACATACGAACCATGTGCCCAGTAAGCAATAGCACAACAAACACCTAATACAAAAGGAATAATATATACCAACCTAACCCATTTAAATTTCATAGAAATATGTATAATGAAATAATATAACCTTAGTCATTATACTATGAACACAAATCAGATATTCTTCCTCATAATCCTCGGACTCTTCGGAATACCAGTAGTACTCTCATACATATTCGGGATAAAAAGAATAAAAAATGTGGATCTACTCTGGGGAAATATCCCACAGAAATACAGAAAAATATATGAGATATCTATGATACTCAGTGCAATCTCCTTTTTCGTATTCTCCTCTTACATATTTGTCTTAAGTTACAAACATTACAACCTCATAAACATATATGCCCTCTACGCATTTCTCTTAGCAGGAGCCGCACTATGGTTACCACTAATAATCGAAGTCATCGAACTTAAAAAGAGAATCTACTGGATACTAACCCGAATCTCACTTGCATTTGTTGGACTGTGCTCAATCATATATCTCTCAATGATGCTATTCTCCACCTACTACGGCCCTTTCTACACATTTGCAATCATAGGACTATCAATCTTCACAATCCATACAGTAATCCTTGATGCAATAGTATGGCCATACTTCTTTACAAAGAAGAAGGTGACTGATAATGTGAATAAGAAGTAACTTTTTAAATATATATAAAATGAGTAAATGTCGTTGCAACGGTGGTGGAGAAGCAGTCTACGGCTTAGGCTTCATAGGAGCAGCCATATATTTTATCTCAACAGCTACCACATTCTGGATCGGAGTATTGGGATTCCTTAAGGCAATTGTATGGCCCGTATTTGTAGTACAAGCCTTACTGAAATTCCTCTTAGGTTAATGATCATTGAAGCGAAAGTAAAAACCAAACAACAAACAAACTCCATAATCAAGATGGATGATGGAACATACAAGATATCTGTAAAAGCGCTACCAGATAAGAACAAAGCAAATATCGAGATAATAAGGATATTAAATGAATATTTTAAAATACCTCAATCCCAAATAACGATAGTAAGCGGAAGAACCACGGCAATCAAAAGAATAAAATTAGGCGAAGGATCTAGATAGAAGTACATATTATATGTCTCCAACCAACATTCTGAAACAACACACTCTAGGATACGCAATACTCATAACTCTAGGAGTAATTGCAGTTCCAATCCTCTCTTTGATATTACTCACGCAGTACAACATCTCAAAATACCCCAGAACCATAACTACATCGGAGGAATTCTGTATTGATGGATTTTTCCCATTCCCAAACCACTACACAATCAAAGCAGATACACCCATATCTACACGAACCAATGGGGATTTAACACTGTTTGGGAAATACAAACTCCTTTCCAACCAGATCTGTATAACACCAACAACCCTACTCCCTGAACTCTCGAAGATATCTATTAGTCTTACATATATTGAAGAACTTAATTGGGATATATTGCAAAAAGATATTGTTGTGCAAACAACATCATACCCATATATATCCAATACCATGGGTACAGATGTGAATAACGACGAGGTACTGGAATATGAAGCTGAATATTACAATAGCCTCATAGAATACCATCTCAAAAAGGATGAATCCTCGATACCATGTACAAAAGAGAACACTAAAATTCTCTGTGACATCTCAGGACTTCAGCTATCCCAAGGTGCATCATATCAATTAAAACTTCTTGGTATCTATGAGAATGAAGTAGTACAGGAATTCGGACCTTTGGAAGTAAACATATTACCACCAGTACAGGTAGTCAGTAGCAGTATTGCAAATGGAAGTGCTATACAAACACCATCAGTATCAGAAATAGTTTTGACATTAAACAAAGAGGTCGAAGAAGGATATACCATTAGTTTTACGGATAGTAATAGTAATCCTGTACAATTTTCATTCCAAACAGAATCTCAAGCTATCAGGATAACAGTACTACAAACTCTAACACAAGGAATGTCATACAATATTAAAATCGGCAATTTAGATGGGAAAGATGGTAGCCACTATATTGGCGACTATACTCTACAATTCTCCGTCTCAGATGGTCCCAAGGTAAGCTCCTCTAACATGGGTACAGGATTTTCTACCACAGGAAATATCGTTGTAACCTTTGATCAGAATCTTAGTAAAACACAAAACCTAAAATCATTCATACAATTTAACTCTGGTACGGATTATTCATACGTTGTGTACAATAACCAGATAACCATAAATCCGAATTTCACGCTGGATAGTTGTAAATCATACAGTCTGAGTATATCTAAAGGGATACAAAGCACGACAGGATTGGTATCCACTACTGGATATACCGCTTCTATAAAAACTAAATGTCAAAGAGTTGCTTCTGTTGGAACATCTGTTGAGGGACGTTCCATATATGCATATTACTTTGGAACAGGAAGTAAAAAGATCGTATTCTTTGGTTCAATGCATGGTACAGAAAGTAATACTCAAACACTACTTACAAAATGGATTAATGAATTAGAAACAAACAATACAAGAATACCTTCAGACAAAACAGTGATCGTCATTCCAACATTCAATCCCGATGGTATTGCTAACAGAACCAGGTTCAATGCCAATGGTGTAGATCTTAATCGAAACTTTGGATCTTCTTCTTGGACATCAGGGACATATTTCCTCTCAAACTACTATCCGCTTGGAGGAGGTGCTACGGCATTTTCAGAACCAGAGACATTAGCCATTAAGAATCTGATCTTAAATCAATCTCCATATTTAGCTATCTCGTACCACTCTGCTGCAGGATATGTTATTCCTTCTAATACAGCATATGGTATCTCCATGGCTCACACATATTCTGATATGTCTGGTTATTCGTATGTATCACCTGGTGCATCTGGTGCATTTACATATGATATTACCGGTACATTTGAGGAATGGATGGAAGAAAATGGTAGGAACGCATTGGTGGTAGAGATCTCAAGTCTGTACTCTGACCAGTTCACCTTAAACAAGAGTGCTATGTGGAAGATGGTAACTGAATAGCTACTTACTCTTCTGTATCATTGTTAAAAACCTTGTAACTTCATCACAAGTAGAAGTAGTAAAGTACTTAAACACATTCAAAGGCTTCACCCATTCCAAACAATCTAAACTACCACCAGGTTTAGTATTCTTAATATTGTTAACCGTACAATGGAAATACAAAGCTACTATCTGTACATTTTTAAAACCTGAATCTGGATGAATCCTAGATGCAATTAACTGTTTTACCTTTATATCCAAACCCGTTTCCTCCTTTGCTATCCTAATCATCTCCTCTTCCATATTCAAAGACTCTAACCTACCACCAGGAAATACCCACGAAAGATTCTCTACCCATTTATCCTTTTCTTTCCTACCACCTATGACCACATTCCCATCAGGATCTGTAATTATGGCTAGGACAATAGGTATAACTTCTAATTTCGTAGATGATTTAATATCCCAATAGCTCTTTAGAATCACTGCAAGATCTTTTTCCGTAGGAATATTTGTATTACCCGAGAAGAAAGAATATATCATCTCTCTAAAGAATTCACTCCTTGTTTTATGTGTTTTCTTTAGATATTCCTCTACTTCGTTATTGATTTGTGGTGGGAGTGAAAATCCCACTATCTTTGTTTTCCGTGGCATAGTATAACTGAGTTATACCGGAGTATAACATTAGAAATAGTACAAGACAATATGGTAATATCTTCAAATGGAAATCAAGATAAAGAGGTTTGATAAATCATTGCCACTACCAGAATACAAGACAGATGGAGCAGCAGCTTTTGACTTATATACTCGAGAGACTGTTACTATCCAACCTGGAGAGGTTGTCCTTATTCCTATGAATGTGGCTATACAGATTCCCAAGGATCATTTCATCCTTTTAGCAAATAGAAGTTCTACATTTAAGATGGGAATTACTTGTGCTAATGGTTTGGGTATTGGTGATAGTGATTATTGCGGAGATAATGATGAGTATAGATTCTCAGCTTTAAACTACACGAAAGAGCCTGTTACTATAGAGAAGGGTACGAGATGTTGCCAGATGTTAGTACTACCCGTACAACAGATGAATATACAAGAGGTAGATCATTTAGAGAATGAGGATCGGGGTGGGTTTGGAACTACAGGAAAGAAATAACTTTATTGTGGTAGCTTAGGCACAAGCTCCACGATTCCAGTCATAACTCTTTCTACTCTCTCTTTCACAGCTTCTGGTTGGATTGGTTCATCACCAAACTTTTGTCCATCATGAGCGTTTTGTGAAGCATTCGAAAAATCTGTAACATACGCCCTTAACTCCTCAGAAGGGACATTACCCGCCTTCATCATTACTGCAGCATCAAATATGATATCTTCTTCTCTTATTTCTTCTGGTCGATAATTATCTGGTAGTACGAAAAAGTTATACACTACCTCCATCTTCCCTATTCTCCAAAGTTCATGTACAAATCTCCCCGCACTTTTAGGCCAACGCCCTATGAGAATTGCTAGTTCTTTCTCAGTTAGTTCAGAGATATCCTTTTTAGTACCTTCACTAAAAAATGAGAAGCCACTCTTATACGCCGCTGGAATTCTTGATTTTACTTCTAACTCTTGTGCAATTATGTTTGTCATACAAGCATTATATCAATTCTCCTATAATATTCAAAACTTTTAGTCTTTAGCAAACGCCCTTTTCATGGTAGATAAAATATATTTCATCTCAGCTAAAGATACATGCCTAGCCATATTAACACCTTTTGTTCCAGACTCTCTCATTATTGTCTCAGTAAAAATTTCCTGATTCTTAAATTGCTTACTTGTTCTGGAAAAGTAGTCTCCATCACTCTCTGTAGTGAATTTATACAATCCATCCGCGATAGTAGCTACTACCTTAGGAATATCCGATTTCTCAACATCACCTCGCTGTATTGCTGCCAACGTATTTGTATAATTTAGACACTTCATCCATGCGTGTATCATATTCACCCATGGAGCTTTTTCAATGACCTCATTCTCAAAATTTAAAGGATATTTTGTTGTCATATAGTTAGGAACAAATTCGAATTCTAACAACCCTGGGGTATTGTATAAAATTTCATATTTGGTTCTTGTCGTCTCGTTCTTGACAGATCCTATCTCCGTGATTTGAAAATTTTCTGGGAGTTCAGTATCACATAGGACATCAACAACCATTGCTTCCAAACCATCTCGTTTTAACATCTCTTCTGGAGAGAGAATTTCCCTCATATATGCTTGTACCTCTCTTACTGTATCTACTTTATCTATCGTAATTGGTTCTTTACCCAACCCTGTTGGTTCTGTCATCTTTTTTAAAGATATAACTTATATAATTCAAGTATATCAAACCTTCCCCCTATATACGATGTCTACTGGTATAATGGGTTATTATTTACATCCATATTAAATATGAAAGATTCATTCACAACATCCAAAACATATTTTCAGAGTCAAAAGCATGCTATTGAGGGTCTAATCTCCATTATTAAGAACGAAAGAAATTTTAGAATACAATTAGTAGTAGCCTTCTTTGTTGTAATACTTGGGATAATACTAAAAATCTCCTATGAGTCATGGATTGCAGTAGGATTCTTAATCGCCTTGGTATTGATATCAGAAGCATTTAATAGTGTTATAGAGGCACTAAGTGACACAATATCAAATAAATATGATGTAAATATTAAATATGCAAAAGATGTAAGTGCAGGATGTGTATTGGTAAGTGCAATCGCATCTGTATTACTTGGAACCATCATCTTCATTCCTTACATGATGCCAATCATTACAAAGTTCTTCTCTCAGCTGTAACATTCTTTCCCATATGTACCAACACCTAACAAAACAAGATTGGATAAAGCAATTAAATCTTCCAGAAGATTACGGAGTTGATGCGCTATTAGTCGCAGGGGCTGGTAAAAGAGATAATGACGAGGAAGCCTTTCAAAAAGCTCTAAAAGAATTCAATATAGAAGCACAACCTAAAAATATTGAGAAAGGATT
>CAZNJV010000028.1:0-6984 GCA_964573565.1 uncultured Candidatus Saccharibacteria bacterium
GGCTGATGAATCAAAATCTTACTATTAGGAAGTGCATACCTCTTACCCTTCTTACCATTAGCTAACAAAATACTGCCCATAGAAGCAGCCATGCCCACTGCAATTGTAGAAATATCACACTTGATATAGTTCATAGTATCTAAAATAGCCATACCAGCAGTAATCACTCCCCCAGGAGTATTTATGAACATCTGAATATCCTCGTCGGGATTCTCTTTTTCTAGGAAAAGTAATTGAGCAACAACAGTATTAGCCATCTCTGTATCTATCTCCCCCGTTACAAACACAATCCTATCCTTGAGCAACCTCGAATATATATCGTATGCCCTCTCTCCTTCCCTATCCTTTTCTACAACTGTAGGTATTAAATACATATATTTAAAAGATTAAATTAATTAATCCTTATGTACCTCTTCTCCCAAAACTTCCTTTATGAATGCCTCAAAAGCTCTCTGCTTCAAATCTACATTTCTAACATACGCTCTCCAATTCTCATCATCATACACACTCATATCTGTACCCTTAGGAGCATTCTTCTTCAAATCGTCGATTCTCTTTACCAATTCCTCATCTGACATGGTGATATTATTCTCCTTCATATACATCCTTAAGAAGGTATCTGTTTGAAGCGCCTCGTTAGCATCTCTTTCCCAAAGCTCTCTCATCTTCTCAATCGTCAAATTTTGAGATTTGATGAATTCCTCAATATTTATACCTCTCTGTTGCATATCGTATCTGAATGTCCTCTCCCTTTCTCTTGCCTCATATTTAATAGCTGGTTCTGGGACCTCGATCTTACAAAGCTTAATAGCTTCATCTAATGCTTTCTCTTGTCTCTCGTGCAAAAGCATATGCTCCTTCTGAGCCTTCATGGCATTCTCAATCTGCTTTCTCAAATCCTTAATATCTTTTACATCTTTCAACTCTATCTTCTTTGCAACCTCTACTGCCCATGCATCATTAATCTCCTTCTCTTTTGTCTCGTAATTCTTCTTAATATCATCCAATGCTTGCTCGATCTCTTCCTTAGAGATTTTTGCTTCTTCCTTTTCTACCTTAACCCTCTTTAAATTTGCCAATTTAAATTCGGGCATTACAGTAACAGTAATCGTTAATTCAATATCCTTCCCATCTTCCAACTTAGGAAGCTCTTTGTACTCAGGAGGAGCGATAGGGTCTAACTGCTCTTTCTGAATAGCAGTGGAAATGAACAAAGGAGCAATCTTTTCTAAAGTCTCTAACTTAACAGACTGATTAATCTGTGGCTCTATTATCTTTGTAGGGACTTTTCCTTTTCTGAAACCCTTTAGATCTACATCCTTAACTCTGTCCTTCATCATCGCCTTGTAACTTGTTTCAAAGCTATCTTTAGGTATGGTAATTATGAACTCTATAGTATCTTTGCTTATATCTTTTCTCTGGTAAAATTCGCTCATTTAAAAGTCTTTTTAAATTAATATTTTGCTTGAAAAGTCTACACTTTTTTGTATAGTTTGTCTAGTTTAGCAGTTATCACAAGCCTTTCTTTAGATGTCCATAATGGAGTGCAAGTTATGAGTGTCAATCGATAGTCATCTGTCTGTTGGATAACAGATATATCATTTGGCTCTGCAATATCTATATTTGTAACTATGTATGTGTATGTTTCTTCCCCTACACTCACCTTGATCTGATCCCCAACACTGACCTTGTCTAGATTAAAAAAGGTATTGGCTGCAGGAGGTATATATTTAAATCTGTGACCAATTATGACAACATTACCTTTCTTCCCAGGTAAACTAGATGTTGGGAAATGCCAGAATCCTTTCTCCATCGCCTCGGAGGTAACACCTTCTGATATATTGCCTGAAATTTTAACTGATTCTATTGCAAGGGACGCTCTCTGCTCCTCAAGCACCTTCTGATCTAGCACGAAGTCATCTCCGATATATTCCTCTATGGATTGCATAGCCAAAACCTCTGAACTGAAGGATTCAATAGCGGGAGAGATCTTGCCCAGTACATTCATATATATATTTTTTGAGATTCTGTAAGCATCTAACTCTCCCAATATCATTGAGATCTTGTTGTAAGAAGGGAAAAGAAACAAAAAAGTGGAGAGAACTAGGAGTAATAGTATTAGTAAGACGGTTATTATAATTTTGTGAGATTTCTGTAACTTCATACTACATATTCTACTAGGTTTTGGTTCCTGTTGCATTAATTATGGAATTGTAATATTCTGAATGTAGGTATATATAAATTTTTATATAGGGTTGGGGTGGCAAAGAAAAAAACTAAAACTGTAAAAACTGCACCTAAAAAAGTAGAGAAAAAAATCTCTAACAAAAAGGAATCTATGGTCTCAAAAGTTGAGGTCAGAAGTCCAAGAGATTCAGAGAGGGTATCAAGAATTGTTGGAACCATATTTATAGTCTTAGGTATATTGCTTGTTGGATTTGGGGTCTATTCATTTGTTAAATACAACTCTACTCCTACGCTTGATGAGAAATTAGTTCCTCCTTCAATGGCAGATGTCTCTTCAGTTACAAAGGAAGAGATCGTTTCTGTTGGTGGTAATGCTTCAGGGTATGACACCGTGATCATCTATGTTAATGGTGAGAAATCTCAGACTGCAAAGATAGATAAGGATGGAAACTTCTTAGTAGCAGTAAGTCTTCCAAGTGAGGGAGCATATGAAATAACTGCAGCTGGTGTTAAGGGTTTCCCAAAGAGATATATCTCTTCTCCTTCTTTGGCTGAGAGTGTGACTATTGATAGGACTACTCCAGAGTTGAAGGATATTAAATATGCAACAGAGGTAGGAACTGAGACATTTACGGTAACAGGTGTTGTAGAGCCAGATGCTCAGGTTGTAATCAAAAGAGGTACCGACTATTACAGTGCTACATGTGATGCAGAGGGTGATTTCAAGATAGCGAGTATTGCTTTAGATGAGGGGACCAATATCTTTAATGTATTGATTAAGGATGTTGCAGGTAATGAGACCTATTTAGAAGGAAAGATCAAAGTCACCTACTCTCCAGACAGTGATGTTAACGGGGACGCAGTTGATGATGAATCGCTTCCAGTCGCAGCCGGTGAAGAAGGTATTATGAAAGATTTCTTCTTAGGAAATACATTAGTAATTATCTTTGGTGTATTGGCATTGGTGGGTGCAGCAGCTTCTACTACTGTCATGTACGCAAAAACTAAGAGAAGTTAAAATATCTCATTCGTTATTTTAGAGGGGAGTGTACACTCCCCTCTTTTGTTTAAAATTGATATAATCTATCGAAGTAAATTCATTTTTAGAAATATGGGTAAAATATTCTCGTTTAAAGATACAAGCTCAGAGATAGAAGAATTGGAAAAGAAGAGAATGGACGATTTGAAAGAGGCGGTCAGATACAGCCAAAAGGAAAGCGTACATAAACCTGCGGTGACAATTCAATTTTCATGGGAGCTAATTGTATTCATATTACTAATACTTGCAGTGATCTTCTTCGGTAGCCAGCTAATCAGCGTATTATTATTCCTCTTCTTGGGATTTGTATTTACATCTGCAGCAAGGCCAGTGGTCTCATGGTTAATGACTAAAAAGATATCAAAAGGTTGGGCTGTAACTATTACATATTTAATAGCAGCTATAGTTGTCCTTACTGCTATCTCCATAATTATCATCCCACTTGTAGGTCAGGTCTCAGAGTTAGTTAAGGTATTCCCTACATGGATTGAAAACTTAGTTGCCAATTTCAAAGGAATATCATTCGGAGGCTTTAAGATTGATTCTAGCTCTATTACCCAATTCGTATCTAACGGATTGCAAAGTATCTCTGCAGGAGATAGTTTCAAGAATATCTCTACCGCAGTAGGTAGTGTATTCAGTACAACAGGACTCCTACTCTCTTCCTTCATCCTTTCGATCTATTTGGTTTTGGAGCATGATTCCATATTGGATTTTGGATTGATACAGATAACCTCGGATGAGAAAAGAGAAAGAGTAAAGAAATTAGTTATGGATGTAGAAAGAAAACTAGGTAAATGGCTTTTAGGACAAGCGACAATCAGTGCAATGATGGGTATCTTTGCAGGAATAGTTTTAACTATTCTTAAGGTCCCATTCGCACTACCTTTGGCCGTAATGATGGGTTTGTTGGATGCTATACCAGGTATTGGAGCTACTATTGCATTGGTAATAGCAGCATTAGTCATCTTGGCTACTGTTAATCCTGTCTCGGCATTGATCTTCGCGGGTATCTTCATCGTCTATCAGCAATTGGAAAATAACTTCGTGATTCCTAAAATCATGGGAAATGCGATTGGTCTCAAACCGGTAATCATCATGCTTGGCGTATTCGCATTCTTAATACTCTTTGGAATATTTGGAGCTTTGATAGCAGTACCATTTATGGTTATCCTTCAAATCTTCTACGAATTTTACATTGACTTGCAAAAATTGAAGGCTAAAGGTATCGTGTAATATATACCCATTATTATTTAACTGCCCAGTAAAATGGATAACCAAATAGCAAAGAAGAACAACATTTTCTTTTTTGAAGATTTCGCAGCAAAAGATTTGAATGAGAATAAGGTAGGAAGAAAAGGGCTTAGCCTTTTCAACCTTAAGGATATGGATGTCCCAGTTCCTGAATTTTTTGTAATTTCTGGTAGTGTATATACCGATTTTTGCCTTAGTGCGTTAGCTTCTAACAAACAGAAGTTGCTTGAAAAAGGTCGTAATCCAGAGGGTGATGAGATTTTGAAAGCATTCCTCTCTCACGAATTTTCTAAAGAGGTACAAGAGGATATTTTAAGTGCATATACCCGTCTTTCTGGTTTCTCAGATGCATGGGTGTCGGTACGTTCATCTGTCATATTTCCTGCTAGTGATAATATTTCCTTTAGTGGTATTTTTAGTACAGAATTAAATGTTAGAAAGTTTGAAGATCTGCAGGAAGCAGTTAAACGTGTATATGGTTCCCTCTTCACAGACGATGTCGTTGCATATGCAAACAGATTGGAGATAGATCTTGCAGATGTGAAGCTTGCAGTTGTGGTACAGAAGATGGTGCAGGCAGAGATATCTGGTGTGGCGTTTACAGTAGATCCAATAACCCAGGATGAGACTAAACTTGGTATAGAGGCGGTTTACGGACTTGGAGATGTGATATCTACTGGAGAGGTTACGCCTGATTCATACCTGCTAAACAAACGAGATTTAAGTATCTTAGAAAAGCATATTGCACCTCAGGAATGGATGAAGGTAAGGACGATGAATGCTTCGCATGGTAAGCGTGGTAATGAAGAGAAGATTAAGATCTCTTCGGGATGGAGTCATAGGCAGAAGTTGTGTGACAGAGATATACAAGAGATTTCTAAGATTGCATTGATTATTGAGAACAAATCTAGGAGCCCTCAGAATATGGAATGGGTCATATCAGGTGGTAGAGCTTGGGTGTTACAAAACAAGTCTTTGATCTCTGAGAGCATGACCTACAAGGTTAGTGTTTCCGAATTTGAACCTGTGAGGAAGACATTGAGAGATTTGGTGATGGTATTTTTGGATAGATATCAGTCTAAGGAGATATTGACCAATCAGGCTATGAATAGTGCTCAGAAGATGGTAGTTAAGAACAACTCTAGTATTGGAGAAAGACTTGGTAATTTAATTAACGCTGCCAAGAACAAGAAGGAAGAGGTACATATTGCTAATCAGATGGACAAAGAGTCTTTACTTGTTAGTGGTATTGGTGCAAGTTTTGGCATGGTAACGGGGAAGATTTCCATTGTCGATGCATCTAATGGTAAGAGGTACACAAAGGAAGATATTCTACTAATCAGAAGATACTCTACAGAGATGGAATCCATGATTATCTCTTGTGGAGGTGTAATTATGGACTATGGTGGTATTACAAGTGATACGGCTATCTTATGTAGAGAGTTAAAGATCCCTGCTATTGTTGGTGCTGTAAAAGCATCTACAATTCTGAAAGAAGATCAGATGGTAGTAATGGATGGTAATACAGGAAGTATATATCAGGCTGGAGAGAAGATTGAAGTGAGCCCTGTGGTTGATACTTACAGTGAGGGTATTGATTTGTTAAATATTAAGGAAGAGAAAGAGGAAGAGGTTGTTGAGGAAGTCCCATCTTTGAAAGTGCCAAGGGACTCTACTCTACCTCCTTCTGCTACGAAGGTGTTTAGTATGGGTAATTTAGATAGTTCTAAATTAGTTGATTTTGTTGGCAATGCACATGGTATTGTATATATTGATTTGGATGAGATGCTTGTAAAAGAAGGAAGACATCTACTTGCATATGTTGAGGACAAGAAGTTCTTAGATTTTAGTTCTAAGATAGCAGAGAAGATTGTTAAGTATGTAGAATTAGCACAAGGAGATGAGGTGGTTGTTTCCATTGGTTCTTCCCCGATTTCTGATTTCAGAGGTTTAACGAGAGGTAAAGAGTTTGAGGATCAGACTTTGTCTGGTGATATATATGGTGCTACCCACTATATTAACAATCCAGATCTTCTTCAAAGAGTTATTAAGATTGTAAAGAGAGTCAGGAATATTCATAAAAAGAGGAATGTTTCAATTGCGCTTCATTCTCCTATGAATGAGGATATGATGAAGGAGTTTAAGAAGTATCTTTCTTCTGATGGTTTGAGAAGGACTTCTTCTTTCAATATCTATGCTATTTTGGATAATCCTTCTGAAATTATTCTTGCTGATGATATTTTAAATACAAAGATTGATGGTTTGATTTTGAATATGCCTAGGATTACTAGACAGATGCAAGGGTTTAAGGTTACGGATGAGGATGCTAAGTATGATCTTAGTAGGAATAGTGTATTTAGGGTTGTAGATAATGTTTTGGATGTTGCTAAGGGTCAGGATACTAGGATTATTGCTGTTGTAGAAGATTGTAAGCCTTTACTTAGACATTGTGTACAAGCAGGTGTATATGGTGTTTCTGTTAAAGCAGAGGATATTGCAGAGGC
>CAZNJV010000029.1:0-5499 GCA_964573565.1 uncultured Candidatus Saccharibacteria bacterium
TGATTAAACAACTTAAAATATTCTTGAATTACCAATAATGGATTACTCAAATATCAAGAAAATCAGTATTTTGGGTATAGGAGGAAAAGGAGCTTATTATATAGCCAGATTTCTCTCGTTATTAGGCGTTGAAATAATTGGTTATGATCTGAAGAAGAATGAGAATACTGAGAAATTAGAAGCGCTGGGGATTGTAATTAATTATAGAAATCCGGATGTAGGAGAACATTTATCTGGGGATTTCTATCTTTACTCCAATGATCTGCCACAAGAAATTCAAGCAATAATATTTGAAGATAACAAAGACATTACTGAGTATGAGATTGGTCACTTTTATCATCAAATAACAAATGATTATGAATCGAATCAGATGAGTGATGCCGTTAAAGAGGCTTTTCTTAAATCAAATATTGCCCCACTCTATTTTATTGATCAGTCAAAAATAAAGTATATAGGAGTTACAGGTACTGATGGGAAAACTTCAACTTGTACAATGATGTACCACATTTTGAAAGAGTCCGGGTATAAACCCGCTTTAATAACGACAGTTTCCTGCATTATTGATGATAAAGAGCTAGATACAGGATTTTTACATACGACAACACCTTCTTCGCAAGAAATTGCAAAAATTATTAAAATTGCAGAAAAGGGAAATTGCACACATATTATTATAGAAAGTACCTCTCATGGTTTAGAACAAGGAAGATTGGCTGGTTTGAAATTTGATGAAGTCGGATTTACCAATATTACATCTGAGCATTTAGACTATCATAAGACTTGGGAAAACTACTGTAATGCAAAATCGCTTTTGATCTCTAAACATTTGAAACCTGGTGGTATCACAGTATTGAATAAGGATGATAAATCCTTTGATATTCTTTCAAATATTGCAACTAATTATCTGACGTATAGTAGATGTGTTGATGCTGACTTAAGGAGTGAGAATATAGAGGAGACAGATTCGGAACTGATATTTACGCTTTCCTTCAAGTCCGGAAAATATGAAGTCAGTATCCCTATTCTTGGAGAATACAATGTGAGCAACTTTATGTGTGCTTCCTTGCTCTGCATGCAGGAAGATATTCCTATCGAAAATTGTATTAAGTATATCTCTACCTTCAATACGGTGGCAGGTAGAATGCAGATTCTCCAAGAAACACCATTTAAGGTGATTATTGATTATGCCCATACTCCAAATGCTTTATTCGAAGTTCTAAGCTCATTGAAGAAACATAAAACTGGTGGAAGGATAATTAATGTGTTTGGGACTGCAGGGCATAGAGATTTTTATAAGAGACCAATGATGGGGAAGATATCTAATGAATTTGCGGATATTACTATCCTTACAGCAGAAGATCCAAGATTAGAGAAGTTAAGTGATATTAACGATCAAATTGAGAAAGGTTGGAGAGAGGGGAATAACAAAAATGGCACTTTAATAAGGTTTGATGATGTAAGCAAAAATGTTGAAAATAGACGTGCTGCGATTAAGAAAGCGCTAGAGATTGCTCAACCAAATGATATTGTGATAATCACCGGTAAAGCTCACGAAAAGTCTCTTTGTTTTGGACAAACAGAATATCCCTGGAATGATATTGATGAAACCAAGTTAATGCTCTCTAGCCTTTAACATAGAATTTAGCATCTACTACAACGGCCCTCTTCTCTGTGATTATGACTGGATTAATATCCATAGATATAATTTCTGGGTAGTTAATTAACAGCTTTTCTATCTTGATTATTAAATCTATTAATTTCTCTTTTGCTAATGCAGGTTTTCCTCTGTACCCATTTATAATCATAGATACTTTTGTTTCATTGAATATATCAAGAATCTTTTGATCATATTCTGGAACAAGAATGTGCTTGATGTCCTTAAATACCTCAGTATATATACCACCTTGTCCTATCGCTAAAAGATGGCCAAAACCTCGCCCATCTTTTTCGTAGATTTTTGAATCCCCTTCTCTATTGGCGCCAATAAAGAATTCCACTTTACCATCAACCATCTGTTGAACTAATATCTCAGGTGATGGATTACCTGTAATCTTGGAGATATTTTCTCTTAATTCAGTAAATTTCTCCTCTAATTCTGATATAGTTCGAATATCTAGATAGATTCCCTTGAAATCGGTCTTGTGAGCAAGATCTTTGGCCGTAGCCTTTATTGCAACAGGGAAATTTAATGCTGCAAAATCAATCGCACTATCTAAACTTCCTGTTACTAGCTCATTTGGAATGTCAATTTTAAATTCTTGGAGAAGTGCAATAGCGAGATCTTCAGGTAATACCCTTATTGTTTCATCATCACAGCATGCAAGGACTTCTTTCTTGTGCTTAGCCCTAACTTTGTAGTCATTGCAGTCTGTTATTCTGGTTCTTTCTTTATTCTCTTCAAATTTTGCCAATTTGGCTATTAAATGGATACCCTCTTGAATATCGTTAAATGTTGGTGCGTTATTTTTCTCTAGTATCCTGAATCCAGATTTAACATCCTTGCCGCCCAAGAAACAGGCATAGATTGGTTTAGATGTAGTTTTACTTATCTCTGCAATTTTCTGTGCGGTCCCTTCAATATCTGTAATGAGTTGTGGTGTAAGTATAGTAAAGATTGAATCTACATCTTTTTCTTCTAATGCGGCTTGCATTGCTAATTCATATCTATCGCTTTTGGCATCGCCCAATATATCAATTGGGTTTTTAATATTTGATTCTCGAGGTAATACCTTAAGTAGCTTCTGCTTTGTCTTTTCTCCGATTTCAGTTAACTCGAGACCTTCTTTCTCGACTGCATCTGTTGCTAAGATGCCAGGTCCGCCTGCATTGGTTATAATCGCTATCTTTTTCCCGTTAGGAATTGCGCTCTGGTTAATGAGTGTAATTAACTTGAATAGGTCTTCTGAATTTTCAGCAAGGATAACGTTACCTTTCTTTACAGCTGCTGTGATAGTGTCATACGAGGAGGCCAGAGATCCTGTATGTGAAGAGATTGCAAGTTTTGCTTTCTCGGAGCTGCCTGGTGCGATAAGGAGTACGGGTTTCTTAGCTTTCTGTGCAAGTGTGACAAATTCTTTACCATCTGCAAACTCTTCTAAATATAGTGCTAAGGCCTTAACATTATTATCAAACAGCAAAGCCTGCATTAATTCATTCTCATGAATATCAGCTTTGTTACCTAAAGAAACTATGTGTGAGAACCCTATTCCAGTCTCACAGGCCATGTCTAATATCGCTGTACAGAAAGCACCTGATTGAGAAACAAATGCGATATTACCTTCACCAGGATTTTGTCTTGCAAATGATAGGTTAATCTTTGCTTTGTTATTTATGAATCCCAAACAGTTTGGGCCAAGAAGCCTAATATTGGCATCTTCTAATTTCTGAGATATTCTTTCCTCTAGTACCTTCCCTTCGTCTCCTGTCTCCTTAAATCCCGCTGTAATGATCACTACAGATTGCACCTTCTTTTGTACGCATTGATCTACAATGGACTCTACAAACTGATATGGTATTGCAATACAAACCATATCGATATGATCCTTAACTTGTAGGATATCAGGGAAAGACTGCCTTCCTTGTATTTCTTCATATTTAGGATTAATTGGGTAGACTTTACCATTGTATCCTCCTTCTATGACATTTCTTAATATAACAGAGGCAATCTTTTCGGTATCCTGTGAGGCACCTACTACAGCAATGGATCTGGGCGAGAATATTTTATCTATCATTATTTAAATTGGTTAAATAGTTCTTCTACATCATATGGCTTTACTTCTTCTGCCAATTCTGTAGAAATATTTTTTCTGTTTTCTAAAAGTTCGTAAAATGTTTTAAGTGTTGTATTTCGATATATTATACCAGTATTTATGAGTTGGTCTGTCATCAGGCTTAGTTCTTGTGCCTCTTGTAAACTTTGTGTGGGATTCTCAAGCTTTTTAATTCTTTGTGCATACCATTCCGGTATGCATTCTTCATTGTATGTGGGGCAATTTTGCATAATTTCTATTACACTACATCCCTTGTTTTGTATTCCTGCTTTTATTATTTCTGCTAATTGTAAAGCGTCTCCTGAATAGCCACGTGCATAGAATGAAGGGTCTGCACTTAATATGATTTCTGAAGCGGTTAGACTTCTTTCAGGTTTACTATCTGGAAGACCATACATAGGCTTGTCTTCGTCAGTTGTTATTGTTGCTTGACCAGTCGTTAATGCAAAGTTTTGATTGTTATGTATTAATATCGTAATGTCGTAGTTTGACTTTATTGCATGAATGAGATGATCTAGACCTTCGTGGAAGCATGCTCCATCTCCAAGATCAGAGATTACAGTAAACTTCCTATTTGCTAGATGCACGCCTGCTGCGAGAGGTATTGATCGTCCATGAAGTCCCTTAAATGCATATGTATTAATCTTATCAGCACCATTCCCATTACATCCGATGTCAAAAGTAATATATGTTTGGGAAGGTTTTATATCCAATTGACTTAAGGCATTTTTTAACGCCATATGTATTGCAAAGTTACCACAGCCTGGACACCATGTTGGTTTTACACTTTTATTGTATTCTTTTATATCTATCATTATATTTCTATATCTAATATATCTTCTAAAAAAAGCGGTCTTCCATCTGCTTTCAATATCGTTTCTTTGAATAGATACCCACAGGTTTCAGTAATTATTTTACCAAGCTCTCCAGTTTGATTGTTTTCTACCAGTATTATCCTTTTGTTTTGAGATACAAGATTCGTAAATAGGTTTGTTTTTAATGGGTAGATATATTCGTAATGAAGATATGCGATATTTTTGCCGGTTGCTATGGCATCAAGTACTGCGTTTTTTGTACTTCCACTTCCAACCAATATGGTACTAGCGTTTATATCTCCGTACAGAGTTGGCTCTGGTATCTCCCGTTTTAATGTTTCTAATTTTTTCATACGTTTCTGAGACATCTGAATTATCTCTTTGGATATCTCTGTGCTTGTCCCATATTCGTCATGTTCGTCACTGGTGTTTAAGTATGGTGGTTTTGATTCATTCGGTATCCACCTGGGTGATATTCCATTCTCTGTTACTTCGTATCGTTTTCCATCCCCTTCTGTTCCTCTTTGAACTTCTAGTGTCTCAGGTAATGATGTAACGGAGAAAAGTGACTCTGCAATTTGCTTCTCTGTTAGTATTATTACCGGTATTTGATATCTCTCCGCGATGTTAAATGCTTGCTGAATTAGAACATATGCAGATGGGATATCACTTACAGAGAGTACAGCTTTTGGAAACTCCCCGTGTCCTGCTTTTACTGCCGTTTGAATATCACTCGTACCTGTCCATGTAGGGACTCCTGTTCCTGCGCCTATTCTTTGAGCAAGTACTATCACTAACGGGACTTCAGAGATTCCTGCGCAAGAGATAGTTTCTTGCATTAAATCGAAGCCACCTCCGGATGTTGCAGTAAATGCTCGGGTTCCCATTGCCATGCTTCCCATTACCATCTGTATTGC
>CAZNJV010000029.1:5599-6801 GCA_964573565.1 uncultured Candidatus Saccharibacteria bacterium
AAATTGCAAGATTTGGAAGAGGAATTGATGCTTGTCGTGGAGATATCAATTTGATATGAAGCTACACCACCTTTTATTAAAGATGGGTATTCTCGGTAGGCAAATATATTATATCCTGCGGATTTGAGAGATTTGCTGAGAAGTAATCCGAGGGTGTTTATACCTTGGCCAGACTCTCCTCCTAGTTTTATGGAATATCTATTACTCATTTAGCAGTTTTCTTTAGAGGGATCCCTCTCCGTTAAATATTGTGTAGTTGAATATTGGGCTCTCCCATTGTTTTTTAGGTATTAATACAGATTTCCCTCTGTATGAACCGCTACAGTTTGCAGCTGCTTGCACATTTATCATCTTAAGATCTTGCGTACAACTTTCAGGATTGGTTATCTGGTAAGCGATACCTACGGTTCCACCTATCGCTGTAATTTTTATTTCATCTAGTTGATATTCGCCAGACGTAGCTTTTAGATTTAGATCAATCTGTTCAGTGCCATCATCCGAGAAATAAATCCAGTTCACACCATCGCTACTACTATCCAAGAAGTTAGAGTTGTTACATCCGGTACCTGAGGAGAAGCAGTAATGGGTAACATCTGATTCTTCATATGGTTTGTAAGATGTCGCAAGCTCGTTAACATAATCTTTACCATAGACTTTTGTTAGAGTAAATCCCGCAGTGCTGTCTCCTCTAACTGCGGCCCTAAGCACTGTACTACAATCATCCCCTAGCGCCATCCCTTTAAGGGGCAAAGCCATCATCTGCCCAGGTCTTATTTCAAAATATGTATTAAGATCGCCCTCGGTCAGGGAGAGTGTATAGGAATTACCTGCAACTGTGAGAGGACAAATATCTAGGGATTCTAGTCCTGCATTAATTCCAATAGTTTCTAGTAATGTTGATATCTGAGTTGTATCTGAATCTTGGGTAAGACTGATACCTGTCTCTATGGTTTGTGTTTCCGATGCTTCTTCCGCTGCTGTTATGACATCGTTTATGGATGCATCTGTTAAGTAATCCAGAATCAAGTCGGAAACTTCTAAAGCTTCTGCAGACGCTCTTTCGTCAAGTGAAAGGGTTTTATCTTTTGATATACGAGAATAGATAGAAATTGCAAGAATTGATGAGACAACGAGAACTACCATTGCTATTGCTAATGCTTGTGCTGAATATTTTTTCTTTAACATAGTTATATTATATATAA
>CAZNJV010000030.1:0-5256 GCA_964573565.1 uncultured Candidatus Saccharibacteria bacterium
TCACGATATACTTTGATAGAGCAAAATATCCTCAAATTAAGAACAAGGTATATACCAGTTTTGTACAAAAGCTTTTTAGATTTCTACCTAAGAAATTCTCTAAACATCTAAAAATATTTACCCCATGGGCATATGAAAGTTTTTCTTTCCAAGGCTATGATCTCGTCATAAGTATATCGGCGGGACCTGCCAAAGGAATTATCACAGACATATACCAGCCTCATGTAGCCATGACCATGACTCCACCAAGAAGTCTGTGGGACAAGGAATACAACTTCAGAGGATACAAACTCAAGGGTCTTTACAAAGCGATATCAGAAAATATTAATACCTTTATGCGTCTTTGGGATCTTAGTATCTCTAAAAGAGTAGATTACTGGACTGCAAATTCTAAATACATACAGAAAAAAATAAAGAAGACATATGGAGTAGAAGCTACAGTAATATATCCAGGTATAGAGGAGAGATATTTTATCCAACCAAAAGAAGATGATATTAATAAGATATTAGAAAGGTATGATTTACCGTCAGATTTTGTCTTCGTGGTATCAAGATTGTATGACTACAAACGTGTAGATTGGGCAATAGGTGCCTGCATCAAAACAAAGAAGAATTTAATCATAGTCGGAGAAGGACCAGATACAAATTTCTTAAAAAAGAAGGCCGCAGGTGATGAGCACATTAAGTTCTTGGGATATATACCAGATGATGAAGTAATATGCTTACTACACCAAGCAGAGCTCTTACTTTTCTGCGGATTGGAGGACTTCGGTATAGTACCGGTAGAAGCTATGGCAGCAGGAACTCCAGTATTTGCACTAAGAGAAGGTGGAGTATTGGAAACAGTAAAGGAAGGAACATGTGGAGAATTCTTCCAAACACAAGAAGAATTGGTTAAATTACTTAAGGAATTTGAAAAAAGAAGATATAATGGGAAGAAGATAAGAGAACATGCCCAACAATTTTCTGAAGAAAAGTTCATACATAATTTAGAAGAATATCTTAGAAAAGTATATGAAGAGAAAGCTAAGAAATAGGGCTGCTGATATCAAAGTCGCTGTTGTTACAGATCCATTATACAAGCGTGGTGGTGCGGAAGATCATGTACGAGGTATTCTTGCAGCATTTCCAAAGGCTGAACTTTTTACTGCATATCATGATCCTAAGTTTACTGACGATTACTATCCTCATGTAAAAGTGCATCATTCCTTTATGCAGTATCTACCTAAGAAATTTGATTTGAAATACCCATATATGGTGTTTCTCCCAGGTGCATACCGATCTTTCAAATTTGATAATTTTGATGTTGTTGTATCGATTTCCATATCTTTTGCCAAGTTTGCAAAAACTAAAAATATTCCCCATGTAAATATTTGCATGTCTCCTCCCAAATTCCTTTGGCAGAAAGAAGGGAGAACCCTTAAGGATAAAAATAAGCTGACAGGATTAAATAAATTCCTATTCAGTATATATAGCGCTATTGTAGAACCATCATTGGAAAAGAAATGGAAGAAATGGGATCTTGAGGCAGCTCGAAGATGTACAAAAATGGTCGCAATATCTAGTGTCGTAAAAGAACGTATAAAGAAGATATATGGAGTAAATGCCGATGTAATATATCCACCCGTAGATACAAAACCATTGGAAAAAGTTAAGAAATTAAACAGAAAAGAAAATTGGTTCCTGTATTCAGGTAGAGTAGAAACATACAAAGGTGTAAAACTTGCAATTGAAGCATGTGTGAAAGCAGGAGTCCCACTAAAAGTTGCAGGTAAAGGTGATGACCTTGATGGAATGCAACACTTGGTTCAGAAATTAAATGCAAAAGGGTATGTAAAATTTTTGGGATATGTATCAGATGAGGAAAAATTTGACCTAATGTCTCGTGCACAAGCACTTCTCTTCCCTGTTAGACACGAAGATTTTGGAATAGTACCTGTAGAAGCCAATGCATCTGGTACCCCAGTTATTGCATTTAAAGAAGGGGGAGTTTTAGAAACGATATCAGAAAGTAACCCAAAGACAGGAATATTTTTTGAAAAATATAGCTCTGATGAATTGGCAAAAATATTAAAGAAATTTAAAGCTACAGATTTTGATCCTGATAACTGTAGAAAACAGGCAAATAATTTTGCACCAGAGATATTTGTATATAAACTGCAAAATTATGTCAAAGACATTCTACAGAAAAAGTAAAAGGATACTAGATATATTTGTCTCCTTGTTAGCGATAATAATAACCTCTCCGATTCTTTTACTATCTGCCTTTCTAATATGGCTTACAGATAGAAAAGAGGTATTCGTTAAAGAACCTCTTAGAATTGGATTGCATGGTAAAGAGTTTAAGATGTTTAAATTCAGGACTATGATTCCAGATGCACATAACAAGATACAGAATGATCCTGAGTTTAAAGATCTGAAGCAGACATGGATTAAAAAGGATGGAAAATTGAAAATAGCAGAGGACAGAAGAATTACATGGATAGGGAAGATACTGAGAAAAACAGATATGGACGAATTGCCACAACTTTTAAATGTCCTTGTTGGAGATATGTCTCTTGTGGGTCCTCGTCCTATGTATCATGGGGAGATAGCTAGATATCTTGGGAAATTTCCAGAAGGTAAGAAATATCTGAAAAGGATACAGAGGGTAAGACCTGGATTAACCGGTATATGGCAGGTATCCGGAAGGAATGAAATTAAATTTAAAGATAGGGTCATACTTGAAGCTAAATATGCTGCAAATGTAAATATGAAAGAAGATATTAAGATATTCTTTAAAACGCCATTTGTAGTTTTAACAAGGAAAGGAGTGTATGAATAAAGATATTGTTACCGTTATAAAATCAGTAAACTATTCGGAGGCAGACAAGGTGCTTACTGTGTTTGGCAGAGAGTATGGAAAGTTTGCAGTATTTGCAAAAGGTATAAGAAAGATAAATAGTAAAAATAGAGGGAATATGCAAACACTTTGTACTAGTGAGATCTCTTTCTATGAGGGGAAGGGTATGCCTGTACTTACAGAATCTGCGAATGTATCCAGTTTGAATTTTGATAAATTGAATGTTGAGAATATCCGTAGGGTATCTTTCATGCTTAATAAATTTCTTCAGGACTATGATCCCTATCCAAAGCTGTTTGATGCTCTACAGGTTGCACTAAAAAATAATCTAGATTTAGAAACGACCAATAAGCTAAGGCTTAAATTTTTAATGGAGATGGGTTTTCTAGAGGATTTCTCGTCATGCAAATATTGCCATAGTCAGGAGGATGTAAGATACCTTGATACTATGAGTTTTGCCCTGGTATGTAAAAATTGTTACAGTAAAGGCAGTGCTAGGCCCTTGGGAGAGAAACCATACTCTTCTGTTGTGTTCACACGTGCACTTGATAGGTATGTTAAAAAAGTTGTAGAAGAAATTTAAGAATGAAATTAAAAACTGCCGTAAATATAATATCCATAGTTGTACTGAATCTTTTCTGTGTAGGAGCTATTTTTGCTCAATCATCTTTTGAAGGTGTAGGTGGAAATGTAGATGTAAATGCCAATATCAATCAAGACCTGTATTCTCAACTTGATATATCTCCTGTAACGGTAGAGGTTAGGGAGCCTGCTACTGTTAGTATTCAGCTATTACTTGCAGACAATACTCCTAAACCTGGAAGAAGTGTTGAGATATATGTAAATGGTGTTTCTACTGGAATATCGATTACTCAACCTGGGGTGACGGATAGTAATGGTAGAACTAGTGGGACGATCTCTTCCACAGTGGCTGGTACATATGAGGTTTGTGCGATGGATACAACTGATACTGTTGATATTTACATTTTGGATTGCGAGACACTTTATGTGGTACCTGTAACTGCTCCGGTGCTTCTCTCTGAGCCACAATATACCCAGGGTAATACCAATACGTTGTCTTGGAATATGTCGGGAAGTGGTACCTATACTTACTTCATTCAATCTGCCAAGGATTCCAATTTTACAAATAGCGTTACTGATAGCGGGTGGATTGGGACTAGATCATATCAATTTACAAATCTGACAGATAGCCAGATATATTTTTACAGAGTTAAGGCAAAGAATAGCTATGGTGCAGAGAGTGCGTGGTCTAATGCTGTGTATTCGGTTCAGGATTCTAGTTCTCCAACTATTTCATTGCTCGGGATCACGGGTTTAGGAGAGAACAATACTCAGACTTGGGATGCTCAAAGTGTCATTACAATCAAATTGAGGGTTAAGGATAATACAGGGGTTACGAGTAAGAATTTCTGGTGTGTAGGGCAGGATGGTTCCATGATTGATTGTTTGGATACTGAGATTACGGATGGAGATATATGGACTGTTAATGTAAAGCTGGGTGAGCTGGAGCATGATTCTGACTATCATCTGTACAAAGGATATAGCTTCTGTGCTGAGGCTTCAGATACGGTGGGTAATGTTAATCGGTTCTGTAATATGACTTTGAAGGTACCAGAACCTTCTACTCCAGAGCCTGAGACTCCGGTAACTCCAATAATTGAGCAGATTAAAGATACTGTTAATGAAATCATTGAGAATTCTAAACAGGTTATACAGAATACGATAGGGAGGATCAATCAATCTTCGATTCAGCAAATCTCAATTCTTGTAGGTTTGGGAAACTTGCTTGTGGGCTTGGGTATCTTGATAGGTGGTATAGGTACAATCCCATATGTGCTAATTCAACTGTTCCTAGCACTCTCAAGCTTGTTTGGTTTCCGAAAGAAGGGTAATCCTGCAGGGTATGTATATGATTCTGTGACCAAAGAACCTATACCTCAGTGTATTGTTAGAGTGTTTAATGAGAATAATGAATTGGTATGGACAGATGTTACTGATCGTAATGGATATTTTAAATCGGTTACACTTAAGGCGGGGGAGTATTCCATAACAGTAACTGCTCAACATTATTCTTTCCCATCAAAATTAATTTTTGGTAAGACAGATTTCCCTTTAGAGAATGTATATCATGGTCAGGAGTTCTATTCTTCTCGTGGTGTTCTTCCAAACTTCTCAATACCTATGGACAAACGTGAGATGAGTGATGTTAGGTATGTGTTTAACCAATTTAGATTTGCTTCGAAGGCTTTGTGGAAATCACTTCATATTCTTCTTTTTGTAGTGGGTTTAATTTTTAGTATATATGCACTTAGTACGAATCAGGTTTGGTACAACTATTTAATTATTGGTTTGTACATTCCATCCATCTTTTTGCTATTCTTCTCTTTGTTTGG
>CAZNJV010000030.1:5356-6761 GCA_964573565.1 uncultured Candidatus Saccharibacteria bacterium
CAAGAGGTGTTAGAGCCTTTGGGGGAGTTGTAAAAATGGTATTAAAAGTGATATTATACTGCTTGTTTGTGGGCACGTAGCTCAATGGTAGAGCAAGCGACTCTTAATCGCTTGGTTCGGGGTTCGAGTCCCCGCGTGCTCAGATTATACATTCACAGGTGTAATCTGTATTGCCCATACCCCGTGTTTCTCTATTCCTTCTTTATACCCATTTAATGAATTAATTGATTCAATCCCCCCTTCTAAATCTTTTCCACTGGAGAGTGTTCTTGTCGTTCCTTCTTGTTCTAATAATTCCCTTACAGTTTTGTAATGTGTAACCCTTAATACTTTTATATTTTGTTGTTCAAGATTCTTATTATTTATCAATGTTAATGTATCATCCTTCTTCAGGAGATTGTAATCGAGTTTCTCCCATGGAGTATTTGTTCTAACTTCTATCTCTTTAGTTTTATTTTTGATAGCTTGCCATGGTCTATCATTTATATCTATTGTGTAGTTCATTTAAGTTTCTTAAGAACGAGTGTTCCATTGTGATTGAATAGGATTTCTTCTTATAGAATCCTCAACTTGTTTCATAAATTGATTAAGTTCCATTCCCGTCTTTTCTTCAAACCAATTCTTCAACATTGTATATTTAATTATTATTGCTTGATTTCCATCTACTGAAGTAATCTTCTCTTGCCTTGTAAATTCTGTTGGCCACATAGTGTTCTTATCTGGTGTTTTTTGAGCTCCAGTTGATGCAGGAATAATGTCTTCCCATTTCCTTAATTCTCCAGTTTCTTTATTATTCCATTTAGCCAGAACATCAATTAACTCTATTAATCCAGGGATACCATCATGCTCTGATATCATTCCATTTACACGTTTGTTAATTGATTCCTCATCAACATCTGTCCATAAGGTATCTGAAGGTAGAAGCTCTCTAAATGATTCCTTGAAATTGAATTTGTTTGCCAATGCTTCTTCAATTGCATTGTTTCTACCTCTACGATGTGAGAATAACCGTCCAAAGTCATGAGTAAGAGCAACGGCTCTAGGTCTATAAACATCAAGATGCAATAAGGGTGCAGCTTCTTTTACAAGACGTTCGGATAATAGGAGATGGCCCATTAAAGAATCATTGAAAACGGCTCCATCTTTTCCAAATTCGTTTTCTTGATAGTCATGAGCTTCTTGGTAGAAATGCTTTAAAGCATCTATATCATTTTCTTGAAATTCTCGATCTTGAACAAATGCTGTATTTGGAAATGTTTGCTGTCCCTCTTGAAGTATGAAATTCCATGTTTCTTCTGCTTTTTCGGTAGGGATATCTACACCTTTTTGATACAAAGAATCTGAATTTTCAACTAATTCTGGCATTTTTGTTAAAATTCTAATTTATCTAATAGTATTTTACACT
>CAZNJV010000031.1:0-1386 GCA_964573565.1 uncultured Candidatus Saccharibacteria bacterium
CCTTAGGCACACAGCCAACGTTCATCCTGAGCTATGATCAAACTCTCATTGAAAACGCTTGACTTTGCATCTTGCAAAAGCAAAATGACCAACCAGCGTTGGTTGGATTTAAATTTTTTGACTAAATGAATTGTGTGAACCAAATCACACTACAACATAAAAAGTCTAATGTTTTAGACTTCCTATCACTCTTCAACTTTTAAGGAGCTGAGGAGAGAAAAGTACGAAGATAAAAAAACATAATTGAACTGAGCAGGTCATTAGATATGTATCTAAGAGGATTCCTGTATCTCCTTTAAGTTTCCCAAACTCGTGACAGGATTCTAACACAAGAAAATCATATATGCAAGTACTATTTCTTCGACTTTTGGGCAGCATAAAGATGCTTCAGCTCCTCTATAGTAGTAGCCTCCTCAGAAGTCTTGTCCCTACGCCATTCTATTAACCTTGGGAACCTTAAAGATAGCCCTCCACCGATATCGGTATTTGCCTTAAGATTTTGTGTAATTTCATCAGCTTCCACAGAAAATACAACTTTCGGTTCTATCCATACATCTGGAGCTAGTATATCAACCACATCTACGTTCTTAGGTTTTCTTGGTAATACATCCCCTTCAAGTTCTTTCCCTATATTAGTAAGTAGCTCATCACTAAATCCTGTACCTACCTTACATATCGCCTCATATACATCCAAGTCTGGATTGTACAAAGCACCCAATACAGCCCCTACTCCAAGCTTGCTTCTCTTCCCAGATCCATGATAATACCCTACTGCAACAAGATCTACAGTATCTACAAGCTCTTTCATCATAGACTTTTTCAGCTTGATCCACTCGTAATTTCTCACACCTGGGAGATACTTCCCTGGTAGTTGTTTTACAATAATACCCTCTAAACCGCTATTAACATTAAAATCAAAGATCTTTCTCAGGTCTTCAATGCCATTAACGACCTCTGTCGAGCACACCTCTATACCCCCCTGGGTATTCGAGAGGTTCCCTTCTAATCTAGCGATTCTCTCGCTTGTATCTATCTCTGAAATATCCTCATCCTCTAGGTATAGGAGATCAAAAGTCTGTGCCTTCACGGGTATCTCTTCCTGTATATTCCCTACTCCATACTTTCTTCTTCTTTGCATCGTCTCCTGATAACTTAAAAATGTATTAGTCTTGTAATTCCACCCTAATACCTCAGAATCCAAAACAAAAGAGTCTTGAGGCATATTCATAGCAGACTCCACTATCTCTGGGAACATCTCGGTGACATCTTCTAAGTTTCTGGTAAACAATCTGACCTCATGAGTGGTATCTTTGGACCCAAAAAGTCCGCCAAGCTCTTCTTTCTTCATATATCTCTCCCACTCCATCTCCTCTTTGTATCTAGTAT
>CAZNJV010000031.1:1486-6172 GCA_964573565.1 uncultured Candidatus Saccharibacteria bacterium
TTACAATACCCCAAAGTCCATCATACACATCTGCAAGACTTGTCTCGGTAGATTTGAATCCTAACTCGTTAGTTAAAAACTCTGTTGTATCACCGATATCCCCCAGCTCTGTTCGTTTCTTTTTGATATCGAACTTTCTACCTTTAACCTTATTTAAAGATTCAAGCAAAGATATCAAGCTCTTCTCCGAGAAATTAAATTCTGCTACTACAAAAAATGGAGCAACCCTACCCTGAACGAGGTAAGAAACGATCTGAGCATCCTTAGGATCTAGAATTTTGAAAAAACCTGCAAGATATTGCGTCATTTCGTTTCGCGAACCTGTTATCTCTAACTGCTGAAATACTTCACATACTTTTTTGAATGTTATTTTCTCCATGATTATTTTCCTGTGTACTTGTAGAATGTAGATTTGGTGCTACCTTTCTGAGATACAAGTTTAGCTTTGGCTAAAGCATCCATATCTCTTCGAAGTGTCCTAGTAGACACATCTGGTAGCAGTAACTGTAGCTCCTTTGGTGTAATCATCCCCTTCTCTTTCACAACTGAAAGGATTCTTTGTTGCCTATCATTTCCACCATCAAGTTTCTGTTCTGGAGCAGTCTCCTTGAGTTTCAATTTAGGATCACTTTCTTTAGACATGGGTGCCTTGGGTGTTTCTCGATGTGCAAGTTTTGTTATCAAAAATACTCCTGCGACTACACCTGCGAGAGTCAAAATCGTTCCTAACGCGCCATCACTTTTTTTCGAGGAGTTTGCCATTGGTTATCCACAATGTGATAAATTTATTGGTTGTTACAATTATATCACCTACTTTAATTCGGACAAATTGTCTCCGATACTTGCGTGAACGTCTAATGTTGTAGCGAGTGCAACTACATTCTTAAGTAGGTGAGAGACTTTCTCTACAAATTCCTCTGCTTTTTCCGCCTTTACTTCAAAGACTAGTTCATCATGGATTTGGAGTAATGTGAAGGCTTGATCTGGGAATTCTTTTTCTATTAGTGCGTTGATTTCTACCATTCCTAGCTTCATTATATCTGCTTCTGTACCTTGTATTGGCATATTTACAGCCTCTCTGAGAGCAGCTCTTCTAGCCGTAGTATTCTTTGATTTAACCGCAGCAACTCGTCTAGTCATACCAAACATGCTTTGGACATAGCCATGTTTGTAGGCTTCTTTTTCCAAGATCCTGATATAGTTCTCCACCCCTACATAGTGCTCGAAATAGTGACGTATGTATTCTGACGCTTTCTGAGCATCTATGTTTAGTAGTCTAGAAAGACCAAATGGCGTCTGTCCGAAAAGGATTGCAAAGTTAACCGTCTTACCAACACTTCTCTCCGCTTTGGTAATGTTCCCGATATCTTTGTCCATGATTCTAGCAGCTGTGGCTTTATGTATATCCAAATCATCTAAGAAGTCCTTTATGAGGAGATCATCCTTTGACATGTCTGCCATTATTCTCAGCTCCATCTGCGCGTAGTCCATACCAACTAGTTTAAAACCTTTGTTTGGTACAAAAGCTTTTCTAAGTTTTACTGACCAATCTCCAGATGCTGGTAGATTTTGCATATTTGGATTAGTGGATGAGAATCTTCCAGAGGTAGTACCGGTTTGTTTGAAATCAGTATGAATAGATGTATCGGGGTCGTTTCTGGCCATTTCTAACAATGGAGATGTATATGTACCATATATCTTAGATACCTCTCTGTATTCCAAGAGCTTTTCTACACACGGATGGGTACCAACAAGACCAGACAATACATCTTCCCTTGTCGATTGCTTGCCAGTGGTGGGTAATTGTAATTCATTGAAAAGGACATCGGCTAGCTGTTTTGGGGAATTGATATTGAATTCATGACCTACAGAATCAAAAATGTCTTTGGCTAGTCCATCGAGTTTTTGTTTTACTTCGTTGTTTAATTCTTCAAGGTATCCAATATCCATCTTAATTCCTCTTCGCTCCATTTTCCCCAGAATCTCAGATACCGGCATTTCTACTTTTCTATGGACATTCAAGAGGTAATTCTCCTCTATTTTCAAGAATTCTCTTATACTTTTCATTGTATATTCATACAATTCTGTATTATTCGCCCTATTAAGCTCCTTTTGCTTGATTTCCATAACTGCATCTAAAATATCGGACATATTCAATGGGGAAAGCTTTTCATTAAATACTTTACCTGCATAGTCAAAGGCTAGGTCTTTAAAATCTTCAATCTTTTTCCCTGAGCTTATGGTATGTGCAAATACTAGTACATCAAAAGCTCTTTCATACTCAATATTCCAATCTTCAATAGCTGATAGATCTTCCCAGTTGTAAAAGGTCATATCTACACCTTTAATGCCTCTCAAATCTATTTCCTTAAAAAGCATATCTTTGTGTTCTTGGTTCTCCCCTACAAATCTCACTGCAAAAAATCTTTCTCCACTATACGACTCTTGCGGAGCAATATTTGCTACTACTATCGATTGTGCAGTCTTGATCTCAGACTTAAAATCTTCTTTACTCTTCCATTGGATATCTGTATTTGTGGTAGTTTCAAAGATATTAAGCTGTGGGGAGTTAGTTTGTTCCTCTTTCCCGAATATCTCCTCTAACCTATTCATTAATGATCTGAAGCTATATTTTTTAAATACTTCCAATACGTTTTTCCTGTCGAAATCCTTTGTTCTACACTCTTCTAATTTAATACTAATATCCATATTCTGCTCGATGGTCGCTAGTCTTCTACTCATCTCTGCTTGTTCAATACTCTCTCCGAAGAGCACTTGTAGCCTTGGTTTTAGCTTGGTAAGGTTTTTGTATATTGTATCCATATCCCCATATTCCTTTAGAAGCTCAACCGCTGTCTTCTCCCCTATTCCTTTAATCCCAGGGATATTGTCAGAGGCATCTCCAACGATACCTTTGTAGTCTATGATCTGATGAGGATATACCCCCATATATTTGAAGACTTCGTCTGCATCATATGCTACGAGATTTTTAAAGTTTCCAGATGGTAAGCATACTCGGATGTCATTTTTAACAAGTTGCAGTAAATCTCTGTCCCCACTTAGTATGTAAAGTTCAAGATTTTCATTACTCCACTTTCCGTTGTCCACCATCTTGGAGATTGTTCCAAGTATATCATCAGCCTCAAAACCTTCTTTTTTGATGATGGGGATGTTGAACGCTTTCAAAACTTCCTCCACAAGGGGAAATTGATCCAGTAAGGATTGGTCTGTAGGTTTACGCGTACCTTTGTACTCCGCAAATTCCACATGTCTAAATGTAGGAGCTTTGGTATCAAAAGCACACAAGACATATTCCGGATGGAATTGTTTAAGTGCCTCAAGAAGCATTACTGTAAAGCCATACACCGCATTTACCTGGATACCATCCTCTGTTTGAAGATTGGATGGATATGCATGAAATGCACGGTGAACAATGGCGTTTGCATCTATGGCAAGGAATATATCCTTAGAGGATCTTTGTATATTCATATGTAAATTCTACTACTTAACCAAAAGTGCTTCAAACTCTTCTCTTGTTACAACCTCTTTTTCTAACAGAAGAGCAACCAATTTTTCAACCTCTTCTTTTCTGTCTTTTAGGAGTTTCTTTGCATAATCATATGCTTCATCTACCATCCCCTTTATCTCCTCGTCAATTAATTGTGCCGTTCTCTCACTGTAGTCTTTGCCTCCACCATACGCATAACCAAGGTGCTTCGTTTCTTCAAGGTCACCATATTTCACCATTCCTAACTTCTCACTCATTCCATACTGGGTTATCATCTCTTTTGCGATTTCTGTAATCTGCTCAATATCACCAGATGCCCCCATTGAGATATCTCCCAAGAAGATCTCTTCTGCAGCTCTTCCTGCTACACCGGTTCTTAATCTAGCAATTAACTGATTTTTAAATACAAATGCACTGTCTTTTTCTGGTAAATATACCGTTACACCACCTGTCATTCCTCTGGAGATTATAGATACTTGCTCAACAGGATCTGAGCCTTCTGTGTATCTTGCCACGACTGCATGACCTGCTTCGTGGTATGCAACAGTTTTAACATCGTCTTCTCCTTTGCTTTCTTTCTTCTTTCTTCCTAACTTAACCTTTAGATATGCTTCCATGATATCGGCCTGACTGATCTTTTTTCTGTCCTCTTTTGCCGCCATTATTGCAGCTTCGTTCAAAAGGTTCTCTAAATCTGCACCTGAGTATCCTACCGTTTTCTTTGCTAATACTTCCAAATCTACGCCTTCGTCAAGTTTCTTGTTCTTAGCATGAACCTCTAGGATTGCTTTTCTTCCTTGCATGTCAGGCATCTGTACTACCACTGTTCTATCAAATCTCCCCGGTCTTAATATTGCAGGATCTAATACGTCAGGTCTGTTGGTAGCTGCAAGCACGATGACATTTTCTCTTGCTTCTAATCCATCCATCTCTACGAGGATCTGGTTCAATGTCTGCTCACCTGCTCCAGAGTGTAATACTGTTCCTCTTTTCTTAGCTACTGCATCAATTTCATCTATGAAGATGATACATGGAGATGCACTTCTTGCCTTCTTAAACAGATCTCTTACTCTAGATGCACCAGCACCGACAAGCATCTCTTCAAATTCTGATCCAGAGGTATGGAAGAATGGTACTCCTGCTTCCCCTGCTACGGCTTTTGCTAAGAGTGTTTTTCC
>CAZNJV010000032.1:0-5838 GCA_964573565.1 uncultured Candidatus Saccharibacteria bacterium
AAATATGACCGTACACGATTGTAAAGATTAATGGCTTTACCAATATACAAAAGATTCCCCTGTTCGTCTCTGAATTTGTATACGCCCGGCTTGTGAGGAAGAGTTTCTAATTTTCTTTGAATATTTGAATTCATACCTGATTATACCACTAGAACTTCCTTAGCCACTTCTTTGTTTCCTCATTCATACCAATCTTTTTGGCCAATATTGCAGTTTTTTTCTTCTCTCCATCATCGATGATAATTCTAACAGGAATATCTCCCTCTGAACGTGCAATGAAAGCTTTCAACTCTGCAATCTCCGCTTCTGAATGGATAGGTCTAATTCTAAAAGTAACTCCTTCAAAGCTAGATTTGCATTTTTCTTCATCTATATATTTAGCCTTCTCTACGATAATACTTTTTTCACCATCCTTAACATTTATTCTGCCTGCAATCAAAATTGGTTTGTTTTCAACTAGGGAATCTTTTAACTCCTGGTACGTTCTTGGGAAAACAATTGCATCCGAGGTGGCTGTTTTATCTTCAATTGTTAGAAATGCCATTATCTCACCTTTTTTGGTAGTAATTTTTCTGATCTTGTTAACCATCACACCTAGGATAACAAGGTCATTATTCTTTTTCTCATCGAGGGATTGTCTCAACGGTATTACATTTTTGCTTTCAAAAAACTCCTGGAAAGCATCTAATGGATGGCTGGAGAAATACAGACCAAGAAGTTCTTTCTCCCATGAGAGGATCTGCGTAATTGGGGTCTTTTCAATATTTGTAAGCGGGGTCATGGCTACTGTTTCGTCTTTCTTTTCATCACCGTTGGAGGTAAGCGAAAAGATGTCTATCTGTCCCAATACTTGGGATTTACTTCTTGCCTTCTCCTTCTCATATATCGCAGGAAGTATCTGCAACAAAGCACTTCTGTCGCCGAAGATATCCATTGTACCTGCCATAATTAGATACTCCATCGCCCTTTTAGCTACAGAGGAAAACATTCTGTGCACAAAATCATCCAGATGCTTGAATGGACCATTCTCACATCTTTCTTTCACAATACTTTTAACGATGTCATCACCGACATTCTTTATGCCTCCCAAACCGAAGCGTATAGAATGATCACCCTCAGCGTCAAAGTAGTATCCACTATCGTTGATACTCGGTGGCAGAACTTCAATACCCAATCGTTCACATTCTGCGAGGTCAATGATGACACGTTCAAAATTATCAAGATCACCTTCCAGAAGAGCTGCCATGAATTCAATGGGATAATGTGCTTTCAAGAAGGCTGTCCAGTAAGCTACCGTTGCGTATGAGGCACTATGCGCTTTATTAAATCCGTAGTTTGCAAATTGTATCAATTTATCCCAAATCTTGTTCACCTTCTCTTCGTCAAAACCGTTTTCTTTTGCACCTTCCACAAATTTAGGTTTTTCAGCTTCCATTACCTCTACCTTCTTTTTACCCATTGCTCTTCTTAAGACATCTGCCTTGCCCAGAGAGTAACCTGCTATGACCTGAGCAATTTTCATAACCTGCTCCTGATACGTGATAACTCCACGGGTAATAGAGAGTACGGGTTCTAATTCGTCAAAAATATAGTCTGGTGCCTGTTTACCTTCTTTCACTGCCACATATTCGGAGATGTACTGCATAGGGCCTGGACGATAGGCGGCAAGGATATAACAGATGTCTTCCTGTGTCTCAGGTTTGAGCGCTTTGATCGTTCTTTTCATTCCCTCACTTTCCATCTGGAAGATACCTACTGTATGCCCACCCCTAATGACATCAAACGATGCTTTGTCTTTTTTATCTACCTCTGTAACATCGATATTCTCTCCTTTTGTACGTTCGATTTTCTTTATAGCAGAGCCTATGATATTTAGATTTCTCAGGCCAAGGAAGTCGAATTTCATTAATCCCACAGGCTCGATATCAAACATCTCGTACTGAGTCATACCAATACCTCCACCGTGAGAATCCCTTTGTATCGGGCAATAGTTTACTACTTGTTCAGGAGCTACAATCATCCCACAGGCATGGGTAGATACACCACGACAAATTCCAGCTACTTTTTTAACAATATTACGAAGCTGCTGAGTTTTTTCAGAAGAGTTAATGATTTCTGCGAATTCTGGGTTATGCTCAATCATATAGTCAATATCCTTGGCATGACCAAATACGATCTCAACCATCTTAGAGAGCTTATTGGCAATATCTAGGTCTACTCCGATAACTCTTGATACATCTCGAATTGCTTGCCTGGTTTGTAATTTACTGAAAGTACCGATCTGTTTAACGTTATCAGCACCATATTTTTTAATTGTATACTGGATCAATTCATCTCTTCTTTTATCCGCGATATCTATATCAAAATCCGGAGGACTCGGTCTTTCAGGATTCAGGAATCTTTCAAAGTAAAGCTCCCAGCCGATAGGCTCAATACTTGTAATGCCAATCGTGTAGGCGACTACGGATCCACATCCAGATCCTCTCATACCAACGACAATTCCTTCTTGTTTACAAAATTGCACAAAATCACGAACTACTAGGAAGTAATCATTGTAACCTTTGTCTCCTATGATCTTTAATTCGTATTCCAACCTATTCTCTAGCTCTTTGGTTACTTCTCCATATTTCTCTTTAGCGCCTTCGTAGGAAAGTTTTTTAAGGTACGTACCTGTGGTTTCTCCCTCTGGCAAATCAAGAAAATGTGGCTCGACACGTCCAAATGTAACATCATATATTTCGATGGCATCGGTTATCTTTAAGGTATTCTCCAGAGCTTCTGGTATGTCTTTAAAAAGTTCCGCCATCTCTTCGGGAGTCTTTACATAGAATTCATTGGTTGGCATAGCACGTTTCTTTGGATCATCCATAGTCGTACCATCACTGATACACCAGAGAATTTCTTGGATTTCAGCATCTTCTTTATTCAGATAGTGTGCATCACAGGTTGCTACTAGCGGTAGGTTCAATTCTTTAGAGATCCTTATTAATCCTTCATCAACCTTGTCCTGCTCCTCCATCCCATTCTTTTGGATCTCAATGTAGAAATTATCTTTAAATATCTCAGCATAATTTTTCGCAACCTCAAGTGCTTTCCCATACTCATTTTTTAGGAGAGGTTGAGAGACAGGCCCCGCAAGACATGCTGATGTTGCAATTATTCCTTCTGTATACTTAGAAAGATTCTCAAAATCTATTCTTGGGCGATAGTAGAAACCATCCATATGGGCCATGGAGACGATCTTCATTAAATTCTTGTACCCTACAAGATTCTTTGCCAAAAGAATCAGATGGTAGTAGTTGTTATCTATTCCAAACTCTTTGTCTGACATCTTTCTTGGTGCGACATAGATCTCACAACCAATAATTGGTTTGAGACCTGCGTCTTTCATTGCATTCTGGAATTTGAATGCCCCATACATATTCCCATGATCCGTGATGGCACAGGCGGTCATGCCTGTTGCTTTTAATTTCTCTATCAGTGCCGGAATCCTAATGGTAGCATCCAACAAAGAATACTCTGTATGTAGGTGTAGATGAGTGAACATAACAAATATTGCCCCTTTCTGTTATACTGAATATTATGCCAGAACTAGAAGGTATAAAAACAAAATTACTACCTATACAATCTTTAGTCAACTCCAATATTACTAGAATTGTATTTTTTGTATTAATATTCGGTGTCTACTATTTTTTTGTATCTCCACATTTTGAGAAGATATTAATCACAGGTATAAGCAGAACTGCGCAGCACAGTTCTACACTTCAGGTTAATACCTTATCACCCGTCTTTGATATTTACACATATACAGCAGAATATAATCTTTCATCTGATATATCAGACAATAACACCACCGGGATCTCTAGATTCATAACCATAGATCCGAGAGTTCTCGCGATGAGTAGCTTCCTAAGCGATTATCACTCTCCACTCGCTCCATATTCAAAATATATCGTAGAAACTGCAGATAGTTACGGATTGGATTGGAGATTGGTAGTTTCAATATCAGGCGTAGAATCTGCATTCGGGAATATTGTCCCAGGGGGAGATTCAAACAATGCTTGGGGATGGAGAGGTATAAATAAGAATGAGAGGGGTTGGAGCGTATTCGCTACATGGGAAGATGGTATAAAGGAGATAACCCGAGGGTTAGCAGAGGGATATGGGACTACATTAACACCAGCCGAAATTGAACCAGCATATTGCCCTCCATGTGCGGAGGGTGGACATGCCTGGGCAAGAGGAGTTACTCGTTTTATGAGTGAGCTTGACTACTATGTAGATAATCTTGATAATAATTAACTATGCTAAAATTCATAATCAGACTAGCCTATACTGCTGTTATGCTCATAGAAGCACTGATACTCGGACGAATCGTTACAGATTTTGTAAAGGCAAATCCAGAAAATACCATTGTCAGCTGGATAAAAACGATGAGTGATATATTTATAAAACCATTTGATGGCATCACTTCGAGCATACTGAGAATCGATCGTTTTGAAATATATTTGACCCCTATCATAGCCCTACTTTTCTTTATGATAGCGGCATTTATACTCTCTGAGTTGCTTCGATCCTTTAATAGAGAGTAATCCCCATATGGTATAATAATTCTCATGGCAAAAATTGATCTTAAAAAGACCTCGGGTTTCCCAATGATATATGACGGTGAAGATCTTCAAGTCAAAGATCTCTCCTTCAAAGAAAACGTTGCAGTAACCATCGATGAGATTCGCCCACAACTCTTAAACAAGGAGCTTTCCTGTCCAGAGATTTTTTACAAAAAATACAAGAAATTGGATGTGGATCAGATTTATGCATCTAAGGGATTACAGATAAATTTTGTCGTACTCAAACCAAATCTTGCTGGTATCGAATTTGTCAAAACCAGAGCTACACGATGCTCTAAATACGCGAGATTGATCGATATTGTATACGGTGGAGCAACAATACTCTTGCAAAGATACAAATCCCCTCGTGACAATCGCACAATAAAGATAACAGCAAAGAGAGAACAAAAAATTATCGTACCTGCAGGATATTGCTGCACAATCATAAATACTCGTCAAAATTCCAATCTGATATATGCGGAATACACAAGTATAAATGCAAAACCAAAAGTCATGCTTGATGGGAAGAGTGGTTTAGCTTATTATGTTATTAGAAAGAATGCAAAACAGGAAATAGTCCGAAATCCATATTACAAAATAGTTAATGAACCTGAGAAGTTGGATTGGGACAAGATAATTCTAAATTATGGAATAACACCTAAAACACCTGTTATAAAGCAAATAATAAGAAAATATGAGAAATTTGACTGGTTATTTAAAGAAAATTCTATTACTCTCTAGCCTTTCTCTGCTACTTTCTGCATTACAACCTCACCAGATCTTCGCCGAAGAGAGTTTTAATCTATCCTCTGAATTTGTACATACTATTCAGGGAGATACCATCTCTACACAAGCAATCATCACAATCTCTGCAGAGACACCAAAGGTAATATCATACTTCACAATTACCCTCCCACAAGAGAACATCTCCCCAACATGTAAAAACGAAAGTAAGGGCACAGATGTTGATTGCACAAGTTACAAAAGAGCTGGTGTAACTGATATCCTTTTGGACTTAAATAACGCCATCGTAAAACCATCAACACCAATCAGTATCTCCGTAAACTATTCTACAGCCTACACACAATCAAATTCATACAGCATAGTCTCTCAGTTTCAAGGCTATGACACTACCAAGATATCGTTAATATACCCAAGAACCTTCGGAGAACCTCTCTGGGCCTCTGATACAATACAAAGTATAAAGGCAATTGGTGAGACATATCAG
>CAZNJV010000033.1:0-5749 GCA_964573565.1 uncultured Candidatus Saccharibacteria bacterium
ATACGCAGGTATCTTTTTTGTAAAGGAGGTCAAGGATCTGGATACGGTTAATAACCAGCAACTTCTCCAATTCTTTAATGTTTTTCTTTTTAATATGTTTCAACATATATTCAAATATACCAGGAGGACATATTTCGATCAAGGTTGAAATACTATGACTCTCTCTTGGTTATTGAGATTGCATATCCATTGATTAGGGCTTGTGAAATCTTCTGCATTACTGAGGTAAGATCTCTTTGATATTGGCTTTGAGATATCCCCATCATCTTGGCGGCTTCTTCTTGATCAATATTCTCAAGATATCTTAATCTAAGTGTCTCAAGTTCTTCATCTGTTATATTTACCTCATTGAGTTCTCTAAGTGGTATCCCCCTGGGTTTAAAATACGTATCATTAAATTGCATTCCTAGGCTTCTTCTAAATCTTGGTCTCATATTTCTTTTGTTTTAACAGAATGCTCCTTTTAGTAAGGTACCACACTTTGGACATTTTTTATTTTTACATGGTATTCCTCTCGTGTGTGGTTCTGTGTATCCACAGTTTGGACATGTACATTCTTTTGTGCCACCTAATCTTTTACCTTTTGATATAGGAAGGAAGCCTAACTTCCTTCCAGTCATTGGGCCTTGTCCTAATGGGCCTCTATTGTCTAAATTTGGCATATGAATATATATTTAATTTAGTTATGGGTACATACCCACAACCGAGAATATCTTATTTTGAGATGTAATGCAAATCTCCGAAACATCGCGGAATAATAGGGTTAATAAATACGTCATGATATATAGACTATGAGCGATTAAGTATTTCTTGTTATAATGAAACTATGTTTCGAACTATTCTTGTAATAATATTGATGTTTGTTTTTCCATATTCCTCTTCGTTTGCAAATTCTTCTGAAGAGTATTTGAAAGGGGAAATTATTTCTGTAACGGAGGAGAATGAGCAGAAGAAATACTCTATAGAGATATTTGAGGGTTCTTTAGATGGCCAAAGGATTGAATTCCCTTTAGATTCTGCGCTGACCGATAAGACGGTTGATTATAAAATTGGGGATAAAGTACTCGTTTCCTATATACAAACAGAGATGGGCGAAGAAGTTTTCCAAATAACAGATTATTTAAGGACAGGGCCATTGTGTGTTCTACTACTGTTTTTCATACTCCTTTCATTGATTGTTGCTGGCAAGAAATCTTTGTATTCCATAATCGCTATGTTACTTTCTTTTTTAGTTATATTTGCTTTAATACTACCGGAGATATTAAATGGGAAAGATCCTATAATTGTTGCTACAATAGGATCTGTGATTATCGTTCCCATAACATTTTTTCTATCTCATGGATTTAACAAGAAAACGACAGTTGCAATATTGGGTACATTGGTAGCATTGTTGATCACGGTTTTTTTTTCTGTGCTATTTGTTAATCTTACGCATTTAAATGGCTATGCTTCCGAGGAGGTCTTGTTTTTAAACAATTCTGAGTTAAATCTGAAAGGGATTCTGCTTGCAGGTATTATTATTGGAGCATTGGGTGTTTTGGATGATATAACCATATCTCAGTCGGCGATTGTATTTGAGATGAGGGGGATAAATAAAGAAGCAAGCTCATTGGAGATATTCTTCAGATCTATGAGGATAGGGAAGGATCATATCGCATCTATGATCAACACTTTGGTATTGGTATATGCTGGTGCTTCATTACCCTTGTTACTTTTGTTTGTTAATGATGATAGGAACTTCTCGGAGATTGTAAATATGGAGTCAATATCTACAGAGATTGTAAGGACTTTAGTAGGCAGTATCGGGTTAATGTTGGCAGTGCCAGTTACTACATTTATTGCATGCTGGTGGGGCGATAAAAGGGTGAGAGGGTAGCGCTATTCATCCAAACCAAACACTTTTCCATATACCTTAATAAATCCATTCTCTTTGTGTTTTGCGTTTCTAATAGCCTCTTCCTGTGTTAAGGATGTAATAGGGGTATCTTCTCTTAACTCCTCAAACTTAACATGAGCCTTCATAGGCTGTACACCAGTAGTATCAATATTATCGAACACCTTCACGGAAGCAATAATGGTATCCATCTGAGGTGTAAATTTATCTAACTCCTCTTGTGTAAGAGCAATTCTAGATAATTCTGCTGTATGTTTTAAATCTATCTTCATTTCAACAAATCTATTAAAATATTTCTAGCTTCGTTTGGGTTAACAGAACCCTTTGTAGCTTGCATAACCTGTCCTACTAAGAATCCCATTGTAGCTTCCTTCCCACCTTTGTAGTCTGCTACTGCCTTTGGATTGTTATCTATAACTTGCTTTACAATATCTTGTATATTTCCTGCATTTGCAGAAGCTTCCTGCTCGAAAGCATCTAATGTATCAGAGATATCTTTACCGTTGGTAATACAATCTTTAAGAATTTCTTCAGCTTTTCCTTTTGTGATTTTTCCTTCTTTAAATTTGGTAATGAGTAATGACAAATCCTTTATATCTACTTCGTTAATACTAATCCCTCTCTCGTTAACTAGGGCGTATACTGTACCCATTAACCAATTTGCAGCTTCTTGGGCAGCTACTTTTTCTTCAAGTTTCTCTGAAAGAAGAGTTTGGAGTTTTTCAAAATATGTTGCACCATCCCTGGTTGCAGAGATTACCTCTGCTGCGTACTGGGAAATGTCCCAATCATTCATATATCTAACAATCTTCTCATGTGGTAATTCAACCAATTCTTCCTTTATCCTTTCTATATCTGTATCTGTTACTTCGATGACTGGAATATCTGGCTCTGGCATATATCTGTAGTCATCTGCAGTTTCTTTAGATCTCTGGAATTCCGTAATATTCTTAGCTGCATTCCAACCCCTTGTCTGCTGGGTTAAAGTTTTACCTTCTTCCAACTCTTTCTTCATTCTTTCAACTTCGTATTCGATTGCTTTTTCTACTGCAGTTATTGATCCAATGTTCTTTACCTCTACCTTTGGATTTAATTGATAATCACCAAGAGAGAGGATTTTACCATCCTTGTATTCCCATTTGCCTTTCTCCTGAATGGAGATATTTGGTTCACATCTCATCTGGCCTTTTTCCATATCTGCATCAGAGATGTTTAGGTATCTAGCAATCTGTCTAATCTGTGTAGCAAAATCTTTGGCATCCTTTGCATTTCTGATGCAAGGTTTTGTGACAATCTCGATTAGCGGAACTCCTGATTTGTTGTAATCAATGAGGGTATATTCTTCCTCCGTTGTAGATCCATGATGAGTAGATTTAGCAACATCTTCTTCTTGATGAATTCTTTCTAGCTCGACGACAAAACCGTTTGGTAATGTAACAGAACCATTAGAACATATTGGTCTCTTGTACTGACTTATCTGATATCCCTTTGGTAAATCAGGGTAGAAGTAGTGTTTTCTGTCAAAATATATCTCGTTATCAATGTTACAGTTGGTGGCTAAGCCCATTAATATACAGAGCTCTATAGCTCTTTTGTTTGGTAATGGTAGTGCTCCTGGCATTCCCATGCATACAGGGCATACCTGGGTGTTTGGTTCTTTGTGGAAGTATCCAGTAGGGCATGAACAGAACATTTTGGATTGTGTTTTAGTCTGTACGTGGATTTCTAACCCTACGATTACATCATATTCCATATGTGAGTAATATTACCAACTTTATGATATTTCATCAAGGAAAACGACATCTTCTCCTTGTTGTTTGGCAGAGATGTAGTATGTGCCTCTGCCTTTGCCTTTGACCTTGATATATCCTTTATCTACCATGTCCTGGAGATCCCTGAATGAGGTCATGAAGGATACGCCCATCATCTTGGTATATTTATTCCTCGTTATCTTGAAATTTACACTTAGGTAATCCAACAGCTTTATCTGTCTTGGATTAAGGAGTACCTCTATGGCACCCTGATTCCTGACCTTCTTAATATGTGTTTCTTTGTATTCCTTAGATACATTGACTGCATTGTAGGAGATGGCATAGAGGAATGCTTCTAAAAACATAGTTAGGTCATGTTTGCTCTTGGAAAGTTTGAAAGCTACTAAAAAGTCTTCTCCTAAGAAGTCTATGGCTTTGAAGTAGGGGAAGATGTTGTCTGGGTTGTATCCATAGATTTTTGCTAGTATCTCAAGGGTGAGTATTGCAGTCATCTGATTACCCGCTAAGAATGGTGCTTTGTCTATGAATTCATACAGGAGTATTCCCAACTTGATGAGGAAATGGTTGTGATCTTTACTGTTCTTTATCCATTCAAATACGTCATTGAAGTAATCAGATGGATCTAGATTGGGATAGAAGTCTCTGTATTTGTACCATGTGTCATATATTTCGTTTGGTTTTTCACTGAATCCTCTTGTTTTAGCTAGGTCCCAATCGTCTACAATATTTTTCATCAATAGCTTGTTGATGTGTGTACTTAACTCTATGGATGGTTTGAGTGCGTTGGTTGTTCCGTATGAGTTTATGAAATCCTTTACGTTTCTAAAGTTTGTAAATATTCTAAGATTTTTCTTTTGTGATGTTTGTTCTTGTCCTCTCTGTATGAGTAGTGCTTGGTTGTACCCTATGGATGACCCTATGATTTCTCCTAATTTCTCTGTGTCTTCGGAATCATATTTTTCTTGTAGGGTGGTTTTGTGCTTTTCTGGTAATGGGTAGTGTTGTATGTCTGATACGGCTAATTCATACTTAATTAGGTAATTGAGTATGAGGTTTGTGATTGTATATTGTGGTGTTTTCATCTGTTTGTTTTTAAAAAGCTGAGGGGTGGGATCGAACCACCGACCTTCCCCTTACGAAGGGGTTGCTCTACCAACTGAGCTACATCAGCTTAATGTAACGATATTGTAACAGAGAGGATAGGGGATAACAAGGGAATGTGTGATTGAGAATATATTATGGGGTTGATATAATCTAAGTGATTAAAAGTCGTGGACTTTTAACACATTGTTCTTTAGAAGGAGAGGAAATGGAACAGATAAGGAAGGCAGTTCTTGTTGCTTCGTCTGTGACGGGAGAGCAAATATGGGAAGCAATCCAAAAGATTGCGAAAGAGCGAGGGTTCATCCCAGTCCATAGAGAAACTGTTCTCGAGGATGATGGCCATGGCTTTGTGCAGGGTTATACCTTGGGCTTCGAGTCTGCTCCTGCAGACCCTGTTCTGTGGTTTGTAATTGGTCATGGACCTGCTGCAGATCGAAATTTGTTCATGGAGAGACCATATTCAAAGCTTTTCATCTGTACATGCAGAAGTCTTGAGTACAAACCTGACAAAAAAATCTTCGAACAGAAGCTTATCACTGCTCAGGGATTCATCACAGGTTCTTTGCAGATTCTAGCAGAGGAGCTTGAGAAGTTTTTTCTCCCCGCTTCATAAAGAACAAAATACAGCCTATTGGCTTGTCCCGTAGGCTGTACGTTCTTCTATATAAATATCATTGAAATTTTTTTGTATTACCGTCCTCTGTGGCCTTGATTAAAGCCACAGAGGGCACTTGATTTGAGTATTCTAATTTGATTTTGCCATGAAGGCGAATCTTTGTTCTGGTGGTACAATCCAGCATTGTTTTAAGAACTGGTTTGTAGAGAGATTGAAATTGCCAGGGGCAATTTCTCCACGGAAGAGCAAGACAAGTTTTCCCGTTACAGATATCGGTTGTACTCCTGCGTTGAGAAGGCTTTTCTGTAATGCATGGTGCCTTACAATCTCTCGAACTTCAGGGATTTCTGAACATGGGACACC
>CAZNJV010000034.1:0-4564 GCA_964573565.1 uncultured Candidatus Saccharibacteria bacterium
GAGTCATAATCTCCTCCTTGTTAAAAGCTTCTTTCCTCTTTTCTTGTGCATATATTCTTGTAAATACAATCCATATTCCTCAGATATTTCTCACAACAATGGGTGCCATGCAATTCTTCACCGCATTAATAGGTGGTCTCTTGGCAGAATTTCTGTTAATTGCAAAAACCTCAGCAGTTTTGTATCCTAAACATAGGGACTAGTTAAATTACAAATGGCGACTGGGTACATCCAAGGAATGTACAACGAGGTAGGAGCTATCGAAATTATCAGCGGGTACTCCTAGGCAATACACTGGCCTTGAAACTGTTACAAATACACAAAAAGACAGTTAGTGTTCCCCCACAAGAACTTAAATTGAGAGAACACTACTATGTGCGGAGTATTTGGATACACCGGAAAAAAAGTTGCAAATAATTTAGTATTCGATGGTTTAAAACGACTTGAATACAGAGGATATGACTCTTGGGGCATCGCAGTAAACAGTAAAGAAAAAATCACCATATTTAAAACAGTAGGAGAGATCAAGTCAGACAAAGGGCTTAAAAAATTACCTCAATCGACAACAGCCATTGGGCATACTCGATGGGCAACTCATGGAGGAGTAACAGTTAATAATGCCCACCCACATATATCTACAGATAATTCTTTTACCTTAGTGCAAAATGGTATTGTCGAGAACTATGACAAGCTTAAAAAACAACTAGAGAAAAAAGGCTACAAGTTTACAACACAAACAGATACAGAAGTCATTGTAAAAATGGTTGAAGAGCAATTAATAACCACAAAGATATTTGAAGAAGCCTTTAAGAAAGCCTTTGCACTCTTAGAAGGAAGAAATACCGTAGTGATATTACGCGAGAATGGAGATATCTTAGCTATTCGAAACGGATCGCCACTCGTCTTGGGCGTTGATGGGAAAGATGTATATATTGCATCAGATTCCCTATCTTTTGCGCCATATACAAACAAAATAATACTCATTGATGATTACGATTTTGTAAAGATTCATGATGGAGAGGTAGAGATACATAACATTCAAATCAAAAAAGAAAAACCTCTAAATATTATTAAACTCAAAAATGTCTACACCAATATTGAGAAGGGTAAATATGAGCATTTCATGATAAAGGAGATAGTAGAGCAACAGGATACCATTAAATATGCCATACAATACACAACCAAAGACCTATTCGATATATCGAGATGTATTAAGGAAGTACATAGGGTCTATGTGATAGGTGCGGGAACAGCTGGATTTGCGGCAGGACAGATAGCCTATTACCTCAGAAACATAGCTCACATTGACGCACAGGACGTCAGAAGCTATGAATTTAAATCCTATCTACCTGTGCTTAGAGCTGATGATCTTGTTATTGCTGTATCTCAAAGTGGAGAAACAGCAGACACCATAGAGGTATTGGAAACTGTAAAAGCAAAAGGTAGCAAAATAGCCAGTATTGTAAATATGTTGGGAACCACGATCTCTAGAATGTCTGATTTTCCATTCTATACTAATGCCGGCCCAGAGATATGTGTAGCCTCAACAAAGGTATTTACTGCACAATGTGCATGGGGATATATCCTCGCAAAGAATGTAGCTGGTAAGCTATCAGAAGCGAAAAGGAATATTGACGAACTTTCAAACCAACTATCAAAATACTTCAGTACTAAAACATTTAAAGCTGTGCAAGCTCTTGTTACACAGATAAAAACTCAAGAACATCTCTTTGTGCTTGGTAAAGGAGAAAATGCATATACAGCATTAGAAGGAGCTTTAAAAATTAAAGAGATTTCATACAAACATATTGAAGGCTTTATGGCTGGTGAACTTAAACATGGCGTAATAGCCCTCATATCGAAGGGTACACCTGTTTTTGGAATAATTTCAAATGATTCAGATAGTAAAGACTTGGTATCTGGTATGGAGCAGGTAAAAGCTCGTGGAGCAATTACAATTGGGATTGGAGATAAGAGATTTAAAGATTTGAAGGTTTTCGACTATTTCTTGGATATTCCACAAGTAAAAGAGATAACTAATATCTCCAATGTTATTCCATTTCAACTAATTTCATATTTTCTCTCAAAAGAATTGGGGAATAATATAGATAAACCTAGGAATCTAGCAAAATCTGTTACAGTAAAGTAAGATGATATAAGATATTAAATAATCTCTATACAACAAATATGAAAGAGTCAAACAATACCCAAGAGCCAAAGAAAAGTGGCCATGGTTGTTTAATTGCTTTTTTAATTTTTCTTTTTTTAATTCTTACTACACTTGGCGGTGGATATTGGATCTACAAAAGAATTACATCAGGATTAACCAAGCAGGTTGATCTGAATGTTACATATTCACAGAGTGATCTGGATACATTGATGAATAATGTCGGATTAGAGATTGATCCTTCCCAATTATGTATAGATTGTGATCTTCCTTCTTTTACTGATCCACATCCCGTGGATTTAACAATTACAAGTCAACAGGCTACTGCTTTTGTAAATATAACAAACGAGAGTATGCAGGCTGCTAAACTAACTGGTACAGAGATCAAATTTAGTGATGGGAAAGCAGAGATCTCTACTGTACTTACATACCAAGGTAGTACATTCCCAGTATATGCTTCAGGAAATATTTCCAAGGCTACGGATACTACCATTTCAGCTAACTTGTATGATGTTAAAGTTGGGAATATCAGTATCCCAAGGTCTGTACAAGATTATGTAGAGACTGTACTTGAGGGTATGACTAACGCTAAGTTATCTGAGCTAGGAGAGACACTTAGAATTGATAGCATAGTATTTACCGAGAGCGGGTTACATGTTGTGGGTTTAATTCCAGCGAAGGGAGAATAGGATGAAAAATACTGCCATCATATTTGTATTCATAGGATTGATCTTCATAGGTTCCATAATCTTTGGCTTTATATATCTTCCTAAGATGGCAGATGCGAATGGTATTGATAATCAGGATATTGTATTGAGTATGCCTGTGGATAGTACGTTGATGAGATATTTTAAGGATGGGGTTATACCTTTTTGTGTGAACAATAGTAATGGTATAGGTATCCAGGTAAAGGAGGGTGCTCCCATACTAGCACCAATATCGGGTATCATTTCCCATGTGTATTCTGATACGGGTAGGGTAGTAATACAGCCTAGTTCAAAGGTTTTGGTACATGTACGCGGGGTTAAGGATCTTAACTACAAGGAGGGTGACTATATTATGAAGGGTGATATTATTGGTTATGCGGGTTCAGAGGATATTCTTCTCATTTTGGAGAATCTAAAGAATGAGAGGTATGAGTGTCCATTCTTGTATATGGATGATAGTGCAAAGAATATTCTTACAGAAGGTTTAAAGGTTTCTACATATTCTACAGAGAATATTTGTGAGTGTCCTAATATCGACTATTAAGGTTCTCAAGAGCTGGTATCTAGAATATATATATTCATAGTGTTACCACCAGCTCTTGTTTGTTTTTTGCCCTATTGGGTACACCCGTTCCCAATAGGGTTCCAAAAAGAAGAGAAAGAACAGGAGTAAGATAGATATACATTACACTTGCCGAAGGTGTTTTGTATTTTGGTTGCGCCATCAACCTGATTATCTTCCTCCTGAAGCATTTCCATTATATGTTGATATGTTCTGTTTATACAATAGAGAAATGGATGTAGATAATGTATAATACAAAACGATATGGTGGATGTAGCTCAATTGGTTAGAGCACTGGTTTGTGGCACCAGGGGTTGTGGGTTCAAGTCCCATCTTCCACCCCATGTTTAGTCAACTTCTCTAGACTTGTTTCCGTTTATTCACCATTGATATACTCAATTATTAATATGGTAAATACTACGAGTATGCATGACATCCAATTAAAAATTATTAAGGCGTTGGTTTTTGCAAAAGAAGCAAAATTTTCAGAACTAAAAACAGATCTTAAAGATCTTGATAATAATCAATTCTGTTTCCATCTTAATGCTTTACAAAAACAAAGCTTAATAAAAAAAGATGGTAATAATACATATTCATTAACCACAGAAGGTCTTTCTCTAAGCGAAAAACTTGATACAGAGAATATGAAGATAAAACAACAGGCCAAGCTAACTGTGTACTTAGGAATAGTAAATGATAAAGATGAAATTCTAATATACACACGAAAGAAATCTCCATTCTACGACTGCCAAGGATTTGGTGGTGGTAGGGTAGAATATGGTGAAAATATCGTAGATGCAGCTAAAAGGGAACTTAAAGAGGAGACTGGTTTAGAAGGAAATCCTGAGCTTATTAAAATATTACATAACAAACTTTACTCAAAAGAAACTAAAGAATTAGTTGTAGATAAGATATTATTCTATTTTAGAATTTTCAACCCGACGGGGACATTAATTTCGACAGATGAAGGAATCTACGAGTGGGTAAATATCACAAAGATATCGGAATACATCTCGAAGCCATTTGATACTAAAGAGGAATTTCTGAAACAAGTTAGATATCTTTTAAATTGGGATGGTAGAATAACTCTTGAGGAGCAAAGCGAAGAGGTAGAGGATTACTAATTAT
>CAZNJV010000035.1:0-2417 GCA_964573565.1 uncultured Candidatus Saccharibacteria bacterium
GACATTATTACCAAATCCCCTTTCTTGATCTTGATGAACTTATGTTCATTAAGCGAGATTCTGTTTAATGCCGCAAATCTCTCTCCCTGACTACCAGTGCAGAGTAGAAGTAATTCATTATCTGCATATTTATTAATATCCTTCTCCTTAACAATCATCTTGTCATCCATATTGATATATCTTTTCTTTCGAGCAATATCTAATGAAAGTTCAAGACTTCTTCCAGAGAGTACAATTTTACGATTGGTTCTCTTTGCTACCTCAATTAGCGAATACAATCGAGTTATCAATGATGAGAATGCAGCAACGATGACTCTTCCCTTCTGCTGTCTAATCAATTCTTCAAGATTGTCAAAAATCTGTTTCTCGGATGGAGCTTTCCCAGGATTTGAGGCATTGGTACTTTCCATCAATGCCAAATCTATATGTCCTCTTAACTTCTTTAATGTTTCGTAATCGGTTTGAGGTTCATTTGCAGGGGTCATATCAATTTTGTAATCTCCAGAGAAGAAGACATTTCCATTTGGACTCTCCAAGAAGATGGAGAATGCGTCAGGAATACTGTGATTAATCCCTACAAATGTTGCCCTGAAGTATTTTCCAATCTTTATGGTAGATTTTCTATCTACTCCGTAGATCTTTACCTTGCTCAGCATTCCATATTCACGCATCTTTTCTTCTATCAATGCTTTAGCGAAACCACCTGCATAAATTGGAGGGTAACCTAGTTCTGGTAGAACCCATTTTAATGCACCAATGTGGTCCAAATGTCCATGGGTAATGAGTATCGCTTTAATTTTTCCTTTGTTTTTTTGTAAGTAGCTGGTATTTGGTATGAGATAGTCAATACCGTACATCTCTTGGCCAGGGAATGAATACCCCGCATCTATCATAACTATTTCGTTTGAATATTCTACAAAATTACAATTTCTTCCAATCTCTGTAGTGCCTGATAGGGTGCATAGCTTTAACAATTCTTTTTTGTTTGTAAACATCATAATGGGACAATTATATCAGATATGGGTGTGATATAATATGGAAGCCGTTAATACAAGACTAGTCACCTTGGAGGCCTGGGAAGAAATTCATACTACTTATATATGAAGATTAGAACCCCTACCCTATGTTAGGGTGTGAGTTTAGGATAGTAATATCTTAAAGAAGTAAGGTGGTAACGCGTGGATTCGCCCTTACATTAGAGTATCAATATGGTATTCTGGTGTAAGGGCCTTCTTATTTTAATTAACTAATTACAAAAATGGACTTAGTAACTCAAAAAACAACGGTAGGTGAGAAATTAGAGAATGATTTTGATAGCTGTGTGTTGGGAGGATCGGCTTTCCCAACAGAGGTTGCGATATATGCACTATCATTAGGAGAAGATAAATCTGTGGAAGTTTCCAGTGCTAGAAATAAAGCGCTAGAATCTGCGGAGCCATGTAAGAAAGAAGCACAGATGTTAGCAGATCAGGATATGACACCTGAGCAGGAATGGAATCTCCTATGCGGTAAAACAGAGGGGGTGCAATTTGCAAAAGATTTCGTAGACTTTGTAATGAAAAAGAAGCCAGAGTTGTTAGAAACAAATTTTGTCTCTTTGGTCAGGTGCTTTGACAAAACAACTGAGATTATAAATTCAACCCTAGATAAGAAAAATGGAGCGTAATATTCCTAAAGCATACGAATCGAATACTTCAGAACCCAATATATACAAACTTTGGGAATCATCTGGGTATGCGAAGCCTGAGAATGTTGAGAGATATCTGAGAGAGAAAGGCTTGGATATTAAATCCTCTTTCACAATTACACTACCTCCTCCAAATGCTAATGGTAATTTGCATCTAGGTCATATGTGTGGCTACTCATTCCATGATGCATTTGCAAGATTTAACAGAATGACTGGTCATCCTACCCTACTTGTACCTGGAAAAGACCATGCTGGTATTCAGACAGAAAGCGCTTTTACAAAAGTGTTACAAAATAATGGCGAGGATAAATGGGAAATGGGAAGAGATGAATTTTACAAACGATGCTATGACTTCTGTATGACCAATGCAGACAATGCTAGATCCCAGGAAAAGAATATTGGTCTCTCTGCTGACTATGAAAGAGAATTCTTCACCTTAGATCCTAAGCTTACCAAGATTGTATACGAGACATTCTACAAAATGTATGAGGAAGGAATGGTGTATAGAGATAAAAGGATTGTAAATATATGTCCTAACTGTAAAACTGCATTGGCAGATATAGATACTGATCACGAGGAGCAGAGAGGAATATTTGCATATATCATATATCCATTTGTAAACGATGAGGACAAAAAACTTGCGAAGGAGAGATTTGGTGTAGAAGGTATTACTGTTGCTACTACTCGTCCAGAAACTATGTTAGGTGATACGGCAGTTGCAGTTAATCCT
>CAZNJV010000035.1:2517-4484 GCA_964573565.1 uncultured Candidatus Saccharibacteria bacterium
GTTATATCCAACCAATGGTATGTTAATGTTGAACCTTTGGCAAAGAAAGCTCTTGAGGCTTTGAAAAATGGAGAAGTTAAGGTTATACCGGAAGGTCAGCAAAGAGCATTGGAATTCTTCTATGAAAACATCGAACCATGGTGTATTTCAAGACAGCTGTGGTGGGGGCAGCGAATTCCTGTTTGGTATTCAGGTAGCAAGAAGCTTCATGATTGGTTGGAGGAGAATGATGGGAAAACCGTGCAAGATTTTGAAAAAGAATTCAATACAACTGTTGACGGTACTGGAGATATTTACGTTGGGGAAGAGAAACCAGATGGTAACTGGGAGGCAGAGTCAGATGTATTTGATACCTGGTTTAGTTCGGGGCAGATACCTTACTCTGTTTTAGGAGGGCCTGATGGTGGAGACTATTCTAAGTACTATCCTACTCAGATGATGATTCATGCTAGAGATATTCTTTTCTGGTGGACTGCTCGTATGATTATGTTTGGTCTTTACAGAACGAATCATGTTCCCTACTCTACAGTTTTACTTACGGGTATGATCTTGGCTTCAGATGGTTCTAAGATGTCTAAATCCAAGGGTAACGGTATTGAACCTAAAGAGGTTTTTGAGAAATATGGTGCCGATGCTTTGAGGCTTTGGTACTACTCTGATGCTCTTCCTGGTTCTAATGCTCCATTGAGGGAGGAAAAGATCAAGGGGAACAGAAACTTTGTTAACAAGATTTGGAATGCTAGTAGATTCATATTGATGAATATTGAGGATGAGGAGATTCAGGGTATTAAGAATTTACAACCGATGTATTCTGAGAGGATGAAGTTAACTAATGAGCATATTACTAAGGTTAAGGGATACCTTGAGAGGTATCAGTTAAACTTAGGTGCAGAGGCAATTAGAGAATTTTTCTGGCATGAGTTGTGTGATAGATGGATTGAGGAGATTAAGACTGAGATTAAGGATCAACCTGTTGGTAGTGATATTCGTATAGCAAAACTTTCCGAATTACTTTGGTTGTTGAAAGAGAATTTAAAGGTTATGCATCCTTTTGTTCCTTTTGTTACTGAGGCTGTATGGCAAGAATTAGTAAGATTGGGATTAGCTGAGGGTGTATTGATGGTTGAACAGATTTAGAACCAATGGCAACCCAGTACAAATTTCATACTGGGTTACCAGTAGCAGGTTCTACAACTTAAGCAGATCAAAACGTGTAGAAATTTCGAACAACGCCCTCTCCAATATCGCAGCAATGATGTCAGGAACCAGTGATGGTTTCAATTTCTCAATGGTTACACCTGGAATCACGGTCTGCAATTGCAGTGGGCCGACCTGGAATTCGTTGGGCGAGCCGGAGTTGGGTCGAAGAACAAAATAGATAGAATCTTCGAGACTCAAGGCCAGATCTTCCAACATCTTCCTCTCACCTGTTTTGATTGGAGAGACTTTCGGCGTCACAAGCGGACGACAGGTTCTGTCCAATCGCATCTCCAGAGCGAAAGTACAAGACCTTTTTGTATTCTTGTTAACATACATCTCAACTTCCCATATCATGACCACACCTCTCTTTATAGAATGAGCTACATGAGGATTATATCACTATAGGACTGCCGGCGCTATACGTGAGATTTAACAACAGGAGGAACCGAATATGATGAAAATGTTCGGTCCCTCCCGTTCAGAGAATATGGATCACCTCCTATCCTAGACTAAAATAATGAATAGAGATGGTCATACCCCTCCTTCCCTAGTGTTGCTTCTTGCCATTTGTTCGACAAGTGGGCTTTTGTTTCTTTCTTTCCCACTTCTTACAACATTTGCGAGTTTCTTTTGTCAGTGTTTTTTTAATTTACCTCCGTGAGAAACTACAGCTAAAAGGAACTAAGTACATATATATAGTAGTATATTTACCCCTTTTTTGCTATCATTTTGCTTATGAACAAAGACAAATTCTATCTAACAACCAC
>CAZNJV010000036.1:0-4417 GCA_964573565.1 uncultured Candidatus Saccharibacteria bacterium
AAAACATAGTGGACGGGTCTTGTTGGAACATGTTGAAAATGGCGGAATGGACGGGGCTCGAACCCGCAACCTTCTCAGTGACAGTGAGATGCTCTAACCAAATTGAGCTACCACTCCATATATACTGGATAGAAGTATATCAAACAATAAATCAAATGACAATTGAGTATTTTGTATCCAGATGATATATTTATCTATGCCAGACATACAAGAAATACTCTCTCTATTTACAGGATTAGTAATCCTAAAAATAGACATAGAAGGAAACATACTAAGTACAGTAATCAATACCAAGGACAACTTTGATATCAAAGGTATAAAGAACATATATGCCATATTCTCTTCCGAAGAAGAAGCTCGCGTAAAAAGAGTAGTAGAGATGAGCTTTGATAGTAAGAAGAAATATATGGAAATAGATAAAAGATTTGGAATAGACGAATTCGTAGATGTAGAAGTCTCAGAATACAAAGAACAACTATACATGTTCATACAATTCTTCCATTCAAATAGACAAAGAGAAGTAGAATATGAAAGATACCTAGAAGGATTACTCAACCTCTCAGAAAAGGATACCCTAACCCAGACATTCAACAGACATGGCTTCGTAGACAAAGTAAGAAGAATGGTTGTGGATAGCGATCCAGACAAGAGAATAGGAATAATATATATAGATATTGATAACCTAAAACAGATCAATGACACATACGGACATACCGTAGGAGACAAAGCAATCCTCTCCATCGCCAATATACTCATCTCTACAGTAAGACAAAGAGATATTGTAGCTAGACTAGGGGGAGATGAATTCGCAGTTGTGGTAGAAGAAATCTCTGGACATAAAAGTACCGCATATGGATTAGCGAATAGATTGCTAAAAGAGATTCGAAAACAAAACGAGCACTATGCTGCTACTGCATCCGTAGGAGTACATGTTTTTAAGGTAAGGAAGATCGAAGCAGAGATTAAGAATATGCAATCATTGGAGAAAGCACTCAATTCCGAGCTCAAAGAAGCCGATGAAGCCTCATACAAAGCCAAAGCAAATGGCCGTAACCAAATCTGCACATCTACAGGATATGACAGGTATTACAAAACCTTGTCTAAAGCATCAGTATAGTCATCAATAGGCCTAAGTCCTACCAAAGTATCTACTACCTCTCCATTCTTAATAACTAATACAGTAGGAATACTCATAACCATATATTTCTCTGCAGTAGCTCTCTCCTCATCGACATTTACCTTACCAACCTTAGCCTTCCCCTCATATTGATTTGCAATATTCTCAATAGTTGGACCCAAAGCCATACAAGGACCACACCATGGTGCCCAAAAATCTACCAAAACAACTCCTTGGTAATTAAGTACCTCATCTTGAAACGTATCATCTGTAAAATGTATTAAACTCATTGTAGTAATATTAATAACTTAAAAGTATTGGAATAGTGCGTATTTCTGATATTCCTAGTATAATTATACCATGCTCAGAATAGACACCAAACAAAATGAAAAAGAAGCAATTGAGAAAGCCATTCAAACATTAAAAGAAGGTGGACTCATAATATATCCCACCGAAACCTGTTATGGCTTAGGTTGTGATGCAACCAACCCACAGGCATTAGCCAAGTTACTAGATTACAAAAAGTTCAGAGGTTCCAAGCCAATATCCATAGCAGTGGCAGACAAAACAATGGCTGAGAGATATATTGAGATTAATGAAATGGCAGAAAATCTTTACAAAAACTACCTACCAGGACCAATCACAGTCATATCCATGAACAAGGGAGAATTAGTACCACCAGTAGTATCTGTACAAGGCGCAGTAGGTGTTAGAATCCCAGACTATCCATTCATGCTCAAACTCATAGCACAGTATGGCAAACCAATCACTGCTACCTCTGCGAACATGTCATACAAATCCGCCCCATACAACATAGATCAGTTACTAAAAGATCTTCCAAAGAAAAGCCAAGAGTTAGTAGATCTCATACTTGATGCAGGAACATTACCACAGAATCCTCCATCTACAGTATTGGATACCACAATGAATCAACTCTCTGTTTTAAGACAGGGTAAGATGGAATTTGAAAATGCTTTGTTAAAAAACAAAAAACTTTTAGAAAAGGATACCAAGCTAACAGAGGAAACTATTGAATTAGGCAAAGAATTTGCAGATGAATATCTCAAAGAAGACAAACCCGTAGTAGTAGCATTAAGTGGAGAACTAGGGGCTGGAAAAACACAGTTTACAAAAGGTATAGCTCAAAGTTTAGGTGTGAAAGAGATTGTTAATTCTCCAACATATACCATCATCAATGAATATCCATACGAGAGAGATGGGAAGAAGATATTGGCACATATGGATACATGGAGATTGGAGAATGATGAGTTAGAGAAATCTGGATTAATACAACACCTTGAACATGGTGATATTGTCGTTATCGAATGGGCAGACAAATTCTATCAAGAGATCTCTGCACTGTGTGACAATATGAATATCCCTATGTACAAAGTTGTCATCAAGTACCTCTCACTTGAGGAAAGGAGTATAGAGATATATGAAGCATAACGAACCAATTATAATTGCATTTGATACTAGCTGTGATGATACCTCATGCGCAATCCTTGAAGGGCGTAAGGTCCTCTCTAGTGTTGTTTCTTCTCAGGTAGAGATACATGCGCAGTGGGGTGGTGTAGTACCAGATATTGCAAGAAGAGAACATGAGAAAAATATCCCAATGGTGTATGAAGAGGCTTTGAGAAAAGCAAAAGTAAAGATTGAGGATGTAGATTATGTAGCTGCTACATATGGCCCAGGGTTGGCTATAGATTTGGAGATAGGGTTATCTTTTGCAAAGGATCTAGCTATTAAATACAACAAACCCTTTGTACCTGTTAACCATATGGAAGGTCATATGTTCGCAGGACTTTCGCTGAATACCAAGGGGAAGGGTTTGATAGAGGGTGATATATCCAAGGTAGAAGAACTCTTTCCGGCATTAGCATTACTAATTTCAGGTAAGCATACAGAATTGGTATATGTTGAGAAGATAGGGAGTTACAAAAAACTCGGAGAGACACTAGATGATGCAGTGGGTGAGGCTTTTGACAAGGTAGGTAGGATGCTTAACTTCGGATATCCTGGTGGTCCAGTGGTATGTGAATTTGCGAAGAAGGGTAAGAAGGGGAATATCACCTTTACTGTTCCTATGAAAAAGAGTGGTGATTTGAATTTCAGTTATTCTGGTTTGAAGACAGCAGCTTTGTACAAGACAAAAGAGTTAAGAGAGGCTGGTAATCCAGACAAGGTATGGGTATATGATTTTTGTAGAGGATTTTTAGATACAATTATTGACTCCTTGACTCTTAAATTAAGAATGGCTTTAGAAAAGAATCCTGATATTAAAACTTTGTTTGTAGGTGGTGGTGTGTTTAATAGTGAAGAGATATTGAGAAGGATAGGGGATGTGGCTAGAGAATATTCTCTTAACTATATCTTTTCAAAACAAGAATATAGAGGAGATAATGCAGGGATGATAGGGGTGAGTGCTTATTTTAATATAGTTGATGGTAAGTATATAACTGACATTAACGAGATTAAGAAGGTAGATAGGGATCCTAGATTGAGCTTATAATCGATTATGAAATTGACATCAAAAGAGCAAGAAACGATTCAGTACTATGACGAAAATTCTCAGATATGGGCTGAAAGAAATGATCATAATGCGGACAACTCTATATTCAAAAAACAGATAGGTCTCATCTTGAAACTTGTTCCTAAAGGAAAAGTTTTGGAGATTGGGTCTGGGAATGGGAAAGATGCAGTGATGCTCATAAATCATTTTGGTAAAGATAACTATATTGGGGTAGATGCTTCCAAGGGATTAATCGAGTTGGCACAGAAGAACAATCCTGGAGCTATATTTGTGAATACCTCTGTATATGATCTAGATATGATAGATGAGAAATTTGATTGCTGCTGGGTTTGCGCTATGTTAATACATGTTCCTAAGGATAGGATAGAGGAGGCTTTAAAATCAGTAAGAGCAAAAATGAAAACGGGAGGTTATGGTTTCTTTTCAATGTTGGAAGGGATTGGGGATATGGAAAATCATAGACCTGGAAGATATTTCACTCTTTATACTCAAGAGGAATTTGCAAATATTTTGGAAGCAAACGGATTCAAAGTTGTGTCAAAGGATATCGTAGATGCTCATCAAGAGAGTAGATGGTTAACATATATTTGCCAAGTGGTATAACGCTATCGCTTTAATATCTCTTCAATTTCCAATAGCCTGTTGTATTTTGCTAATCTCTCTCCTCTATCTGGTCCTCCAAACTTACACTGTGTAGCAGGAGTACCTACTACTAGATCAGCAATCATATCATCATTGGTTTCTCCACCTCTGTGTGAGATTAT
>CAZNJV010000037.1:0-1966 GCA_964573565.1 uncultured Candidatus Saccharibacteria bacterium
ATCGGATTGTTCTTTTTCCTTCTGCTGAGTACATTGATCAGTTGATCTATCTCCTCTTCTCTACCAATAACTGGATCGAGCTCTCCCTCTTTCGCAAGGTCAACAAGATTAACACCCATATAGTCAATGATTGTATCTTCGTGGAATCCTTCTTCCATCTTAGGTGGATGTGTCAGTATACCGATGGGATATGCTGCATAACCATCCAACGCTGATTTGAAAGTCCTAGATGAGAGGCCAAGCTTTTCTAAGTCTTTGAAATATATTGAATCCAGTTGAAGTAAGGCCAACATAATATGCTCTGTTCCTACATATACATGTGCGTATTTCCTAGAGATATCGTATGCATTTCTTAATACAAATTGAGATTCATTTGATATTGTTAATTCTCTAGCACTCTCCGGATTGATAGTAATCTCAAGCGTCTTTCCACCAAATGACTTTCTTAATAGATCACTTCTATCTATCCCAATTGATGAGAGAGTACGGGTAGCTAAGCAATCCTCATTTAAAAGGATTCCTACAAATATATGCTCTGGGGAAATATTCTTCGCTTTGAGGTGCTCCATTACTAATGAAGCATTCCTCAAAGCTATTTTTGCATTCTTACTTAGGCGTTGTAAGATATTCTGTTTTTTGCTCAGAATAACTGATTTCATGCCTAATTATACCCTATTCTTTACTTGCAAGCTCTTCTTCTACTGCGCTATCTACTGCACTTGCTAACTCTTCCTTAGAAATTTCTTTCTTAGGTTCTACAGTTTTCTTGCTATGTGCCGCTTTTAAGCTCAAGCCTAAGTGTCTCTCAGTTGAAGAGATGGAGAGTATTTTTACGTCTACATCATCTCCTACCTTTACGATATCCTCAGGATTCTTGACTAACTTGTCAGAGAGTTCAGAGATATGGATTAGACCGTTAAGTCCTTCACCTATTCTTACAAATGCTCCGTAAGGAACAACTTTCTGAATAGTGCCTTTAACAACATCTCCAACTTGATACTTAGAGATTGCCTCTGCCCATGGATCTTTGAGTAGTCTCTTAACACTGTAAGCTACTCTCTTTCCACCATCAGAGATACCGATAACCATGACGTTTACTTTGTTTCCAACAGCATAGATATTGTCAATGTTCTCAACTTTGTCCCATGAGAGTTCAGAGAGGTGAACCAAGCCTTCGAGTCCTTCAGCATTAACGAAGATACCGAATGGTGTGATTCCACTAACTGTACCGACGAGGACATCACCTTCCTTAACCTTGTTAAGAGTCTTTTCTCTTTGCTCAAGATCTCTGGATTGTGTAACCATCTTTTCAGAAAGAATTATTCTGTTCTTCTCTCTGTCTAATTCGATGATTCTAGTCTTAACCTTCTCACCTACGAGAGAGTTAAGGGTCTTTTGAACTCTAGAAGAGATATCTTTGCCAACCTGTCTGATACCGTTGAGATATACTCTGGATGCATCCAACTGAGATGTTGGGATGAATCCTCTGATATCTTTTCCGATCTCTACGATTAGTCCACCGTTGTTTGCTTCTACGACTGTAGTTTCAACAACAGAGTTGTCTTTCTTAGCTTTCTCAAGGTTGATCCATGCACTTGCTTGCTGGGTTCTTCTGATTGAGAGTACTAATTGGCCTTCGTCATCTTCAGGTTTAACAACATATACCAAGATGTTGTCACCAACCTTAAGACTTCTCCAGTCTAATGTATCACTCTTAAGTTCTTTTCCTGCAACGATTCCTTCAGATTTGTATCCGACATCTACGACGACATAGCCGTCTCTAACGTCTGCTACTGCTCCTTCTATGATATCGCCTCTGGAAAGTTTCCTTATCTTGCCTCCTTCTTCGGAGAGATATTGGTCTATTTGTGCGTATGCACTTGTTTGTGTTTTTGCCATAGGTTTTACCTTTGGTGATGTAACCTACTGTAGCGATAGTTACATACACTAATATTATTTGCTACAA
>CAZNJV010000037.1:2066-4288 GCA_964573565.1 uncultured Candidatus Saccharibacteria bacterium
GCTAGGGCTAATTTTGAAGGTGATGGATATTTTTCAAATAGCTCCCCAGTAACTTTATTCACCTGTTTATCTGTAGTTTGGGCAGAGAGTACTATGCAGATTAGAAACTGGAAGGCTGTAGACCAGTTAGAAAGCTCCGTTTTGGCTTCAGGATATATCTTACCTACCTCTTCTAGAAGTTTTCTTGCGATCGATCTCCGTTCCATTTAGACCCCGCTTAAATTTAGTAACGAAATCTTTCGATACAAAATATTCTAACACATCAAAAATACCAGGATTCTCATCTAGGAGATAATTCATCGCCTCCCTCACCGCCTTGTGCTTTATATTCACAACTTTAGTAGAGATACCAACTTGGACGCCAATGATACATGCAGTATCATGCATCGTATCTTTGTCATTTTCCTTAATGGATTTTAGATGCTGGGTTACTAAACCCTCTGGCAACTCCCAGCCCTTGTACATAGACTTGAGAATCTCTGCAGCCCCTATCTCATACACAAGATTAACCATTTTCTTCTTTCCACCAACTATCTTTCCTAGTCTTTCCTCAGCGAATCTATATATATCTTCAAATATTTCCTCCCTATTCCTCCACCCTGATTTTGTTCTAGTGACAATCTGCTTCCATCCATCACCAGCTTTCTCTGCATACAATCTGTATGTCATGTCAGAGATTTCCTGTACCTGCTGATTTTCATATATATCTGCCTTCTCGTTCCTAACATTGTCCCAAGATTCAGCCTCGGAGACCATCTGTACGACACACGTCTCTGTGTGGAGTTTATTAATCATGAAAGATTCTAAATTCAAGGCATAATCAACAAGCTCGTTAATCTTCTCTTGGTTTTTGAGTTCCTCTACATTAGCAATTCCATATGCGAGTGTAATTGCATTGCTGTAAGGGCTTCGATCCAAAAGAATAACTGTATCCTTATATTTAGAACGTGATAGCAGGAGATCCATAAACTCAAGTCTGTTTAGTGCATACAATGCCATCTTGATCTTCAAAGATTCTTCTTGGGAGAAGTTGGCATCTGGTAATCCCTGTCTCAGGAAGAGGCGAATACAGACACCTATGGGTGTGGCATAGATTGGGAATGATGCATAGGTGACCGGTACCCCCATGTCTAGCATTTTTTTTGCGAATGTAAGAATTGCATCTGCCTTTCCGACTTGGTCTCCTCCTTCACAAACGATAGCCCTGTAGTTTTTATTCCGTGTAATGGTAGCCTTTTTCATAAATTCGGGTGTGATTTCATTATACCTGCCCTTTGCAAGCTAGCACAGTTCAAATGTTTTATACTAGTATCTTTGTTGATGTAGAGCCTTCTTCTAGGAAGACAAATCCTCGTTTTTTTACAATATACAAAGTGTATTCATTCCTACAGCTCAAAAACAACGAATCTTTAGAGGCGGTTTACGCAATCATAGCAGGTGTCAGGTATGCGTTACTAATCCAGCATATAAATGTAACATTATTATAAACTAGCCCTACTCCAGTATATCTAGAATCTGCAGCTACATTATCCTAGTAGATATTTCTACCGGACTTTGTACGAATAACAAAAAACCCACTATTTCTAGTGGGTTTCAATTTCAAAAAGTCCTGGCAATGACCTATCTTCCCAAGACCAAAGGTCTAAGTATTTTCGGCGCTAGAGCGTTTTACTTCTGAGTTCGGGATGGAGTCAGGTAGTTCCACTCTGCTACAACCGCCAGGCAACAAAAATCTAAGTAATAAATTCCTGTTGCCTGACAACCTTACTTACGTAAGATATCAGGACTTAAGTTCTAAAGAGCTAGAAGTATGTACTCTCGTACACACTAAAAACTGAATAGAATTATGTAATTTCAAAAAAAGCTTTCAATCTATTAGTACTCCTCGGCTGAACGCATCGCTGCGCTTACACCTGGAGCCTATCAACGTGGTGGTCTACCACGGATCTTCCGTACAGTAAACTGTACAAGTATATTTAATCTTAGGACTAGCTTCGTACTTATATGCTTTCAGTACTTATCAAAATAGCAATTTAGCTACTCAGCAATGCACTTGGTAGTACAGCTGATACACCAGAGATTACCACGCCCTGATCCTTTCGTACTAAGGGCCGCTTCCTTCAAATATACAACGCCTATACCGGATAGAGACCGACCTGGCTCACGACGGTCTGAACCCAGCTCACGTGCCGCTTTAATGGACGAACAGTCCAACCCTTGGG
>CAZNJV010000038.1:0-4125 GCA_964573565.1 uncultured Candidatus Saccharibacteria bacterium
CCTGCAGGTAATTTCAAGTATGCTCTATCATTGCTATCTAAACCTACTGAGCCAAGAACAGAAGAAAGTCCATTAAACGGACTTCTTTTCACTAAGTCTGAGATGGATACCATGATGACAAGGAGACCTGTTTCTGTGATGACAAACAACCACGCAGATGCAAGACCATTATCTAGTCCCAACAGTGCGGATATTGTGATAGAGGCAAATGCCGAGGGTGGAATTACCAGATTGATGGCAATCTATTGGAGCCAAGCTCCTGAGAAAGTTGGTCCTATTCGAAGTATCCGAAACTACTACTTAGAATGGGCATTAGAATATGATTCATTAATCATCCATGATGGTTGTGCCTCTTCTGATGATCCTAGAACAGATGCATGTGACAATCTAGATAACTATGGCGCAAAAGATATCGCTACTATCGGCGCTTGGAGATGGAATGATGGAAGGAGAGTAGCACCACACAATGAATATAGCTCCATAACCTATGCTTGGGAATATGCAAAAAAGGTGGATTGGGATGGATTCCCCACCAGCTTAGAAAAATGGAAGTTCAAAGCAGACGCAGATATCTCCAGCAGAGGAGAAAAAACACGAGTAGAACTTACCTTCCATGAAAGGTTGATCAACAGTGGACTTTACAATGTAATATGGACATATGATCCTGATACAAATTCATACCTAAGAATGATTGGTGGACAAGCGGATATAGACCAGGAAACCAAAACTCAGGTTAATACAAAGAACATCGTGGTGCAGGAAGTCTCAATGGTTCAGTCAGGAGATGACAAAGGACACCTAATTATTACTACTATCGGGCAAGGTGATGCAACATTCCTCATCGATGGGAAGATAACCACAGGTACATGGAAAAAGACTTCCAGAACAGATAGAACCACATACTACGATAGCCAAGGTAATGAGATGATTTTTAATAGAGGAAGAATATGGGTCGAAATGTTAGGTACATCTGATGGGAAATTTGATATAATTGAGCAATAATATTAAGCAGGTTGGGGAACTATGCTAAAAAATCTTTTTATATCAAAAGTTAGGATCAGAATCCTAGAGCAATATATGCTTGATCTTAATGCATCTTTCCATGTTAGAGGTTTAGTTAGAATTCTTAATGAAGAGATTAATGCTGTTCGTAGAGAACTATTAAATCTTCAAGATGCAGGACTACTCTACTCTAAGAAAGATGGAAACAAATTGGTATATCGCATAAACAAAAAATGCCCAATACTTCAGGAACTTAGAGGTATGTTCTACAAGGAGTCAAATATTGGAAAAGCAATACTCAAAGTTGTAGAAGGTATCGAGGGCGTACAAGTAGTTGTATTAACTGAGAGTTTCATCAAAAATAGATATGACAATCCTACTGATGTAGATTTTCTCTTTATTGGTAATATGAATGTTAGAGAACTCTCAAAAGCAGTTAGTGAATTAGAAAAAGATCAGAAACGAGAAATTCGATTTAGTGCTATAACTAAAGAAGATTTTGATTTTGCTAGAAAAAAGAAAGAACCATTCTTGATGAACATCTTAGAAAAGGATAAGATGATCATATTCGGACAGATATCTGACCTACTTTAATACATGAAATTGCCAAAATTGAAGCTGAGCTTGAATATCAAGCCCTTGCTGAATTACATTTTAATAATAATTGTTACTTCCCTATTCTTAGCTACAATTTTTGTAGCCCTCCCACTAACTGAGAAATTCGTTTCAAAAGCAAGCTACAACCTAACATTAAAAAATGGTACTTACTGGTCGGAAGAGTTTGTCATATCCGCAGCAGATACATCTGTGCAGTCACTTGATAGCATTAGAGATATTTTCTACAAACGACTTAGTGGGTTTGGAGTTGAGGAGATATCTACAAACATAATAGATAACAAGATACACGTCACAATAACCTCTTCCAAGGACAAGGCCTTGGTTCGAGAGTTACTCGCAAATAGATTCGCAGCACAGATTGTAACAAGGAAATCAGATGTTAACTTCGAAAACAGTGGAGATCAATACGCATATATCTATGCGAAGAACTATGATGCAACAGAATGGGATAGAAGTGATTTTAGAAATGTATACATAACCAAACTTAAAACAAATAATGGAGATAGATCATATTTTGCGATCTTCAAGCTCTGGCCTAATAAAACAGAAGCATTCAACACATTCTTAGCAAAATATAATGGGCAGTACATTGGAGTCAATCTAGATGGTTTTGTAACACCATATCTCGTGGATACAACTCAAAAAATATTTGCTATTCCTGTTTCCACAGAAGATGCACAACAGATAAAGGTGATGAGCTTGTTGTACAACTCTGGTTTAATACAAACTGATTGTACAATCGATTCGGAGAAAGAGATTCCCATAGATACACCAGCAATTGATTACATAGGAATATCAATTGCAATCATTGCGAGTATTGTAATCATGTACACATATCTTGTTATTTCTAAGGACATAGAGAAAGGACGTGCACTCAAAGCAGTTTTAGCAACAGTACTTGCGGCATCTTTGTACATATCTTTCTTAAAGATATTTAATATACCAATAGACTTAAACTACCTAGCCATAGAAGCTGTCCTCCTCGTCTTAACGACATATATTTTAAGTGAGAACAAAGATTCCCATTTCTATATCGAGCTTTTCCTTCTAATCCTACTCTCCTCCCTTATCTTCCTCACGAGCGGATCGCTTAAACAATTAGCACAAGACACACTGCTACTCGCAGCACTATCTAAGGTCTGTTTAATAATTTCGGGGTGGTATTTAAATAAGATTAAGAAAATATAACGATGGAAATATTTACAAACTTATGGAATAGTTGGGCAACCTACGAAAAGATCCTTCTAGGTATTCTTCTCCTTATCATCATCTTAGTAATACCTGCATTGGTTTGGATATTTACAAAAAATAAGCAGCTATCATTTGTTTCCCTGTTCTCCATCCTAATTTCCGGGTTCATCGTTTGCCTAACTTTCTTAGTAGCAAACCTATTATTTAGTGTGATCGTCACAGACATTTTTAAGATCGTACCATTCATAGCAATATTCACTACTACCCTTAGCATTGGAACAACAGTCGGATATTTTATGCAGAATCACAAACGAAAAGACTTCTCTATATTGGAAATTAAGACTGAAGTTAGAAACGATACCATCCGCCTATCAGTATCTTTGCTTCTACTCCTAATCGCTGTTGCTGTACTTTCTCCTTCACTAATACTTCCTCTCTTGCTTGCACTTGGTGATTCATTGATAACCATCTGGTTAACATATATTTTGGTATACAAACTGGTTAAATAGTCATGCGTTCCATCATTGTCATAGCCGGTCCTACTGCATCTGGGAAATCCAAGATTGCCATAGATTTGGCAAAGAAATTAAACGGCGTAATTATCAATGCAGATTCCAGACAGGTATATAAAGAACTCTCCATAGGTACCGCGAAGCCTTCTGAATCAGAGATGGAAAACATTCCCCACTACCTCTTCGGGCACATATCGGTAAAAGAGGAATACAACATAGCCAAATATCAGAAAGAGGTTGTTGATCTAATCAATACCATACCAGAAGACAAACAAATCATATTGGTAGGAGGTACGGGTCTGTATATAGATTCTGTGATATTTGGATATGATCTAGATTCAGAGAATGATAACAAAGCACAAAGAGAACTGCTCTCATCACTTACATTGCAAGAGCTTCAATTTAGAATATCGCCCGATGTACTTGAGATGCTGAATGAAAGTGACAGAAATAACCCAAGAAGATTGGTAAGAATAATTGAGAAAGAAGGTTCTATAGCTTCTAGGAATACATCACCCATATATCAATGTAAATATTTTGTTATAGATATATCGAAAGATGATTTAGAAAAAAATGTACGAAATAGAGTTGAAAATATGTTTAAGCAAGGACTAGAGGAAGAAGCGAGAGATGCTTTTGAAAAAGGATATTACCGATATCCTGCACTACAATCCATCGGATATCAAGAATTCTTACCATATTTTGAAAATACTCCTCAATACACTCTTGATGATGTAAAAGAATCAATCATTCGAAATACTATGAAATACATAAAGCGACAAAAAACATGGTTTAGGAGAAA
>CAZNJV010000039.1:0-3878 GCA_964573565.1 uncultured Candidatus Saccharibacteria bacterium
ATGATGATACTCCCGTAACATATACCAACAACCTTATCCTTGATTTAGATACAGAGCATATACGTAAACTCACCTTAATCTCCAACTACCTCCAAATCATCTCTCAAAATATCCATACATCCAAACAGATACAAGATGAAATTAAACAGCTATCTGAAGAAATCACATTTCTCTCCAACTACACCTATGGCTCTGAAATCCCCACAGAATTAAGACAATTAATACAGGATCCTGCATTAAATATAGCTTCTCCATATGCACAATTGAATTCTAAAGTATCGTACCTCATAGAAAGTATGAAGATAAATGACGCAATCGCAACATTCGTAGCACCCATATATACTTTCTCAGGTACAGAGCAAGCACCAATATCATCACTTACATTCGAGATTAATGACAACAACTTTGACGAGCCATATGACGTTACACCATCAGTACAAGCGAAAGGTACTGTGAGAGTCCCCATATTCATGTACCACAGGATAGAACCAGTACCTGAAGGCCAAAGTAGCTTTAAATCTGGTCTGTATGTTGATCCAGTAGATTTCGAAAAAGAAATGGCATATTTAGTAAAAAAGAATTACAAAACCATATCCATGGAAGAATATGCCACTCTATTAAAAACAGGAAAAAATCCATCCCAGAAAACAGTTGTTTTAACTTTTGATGATGGCTCTTCAAGCCAATATATCAACGCATATCCCATTCTTAAAAAATATGGCCTAATGGGTGTGTTCTACATAATTTCTCAAAGATCTGGTATTAACCAAGCACAAACTAAGGAGATGTCAGATAATGGGATGGAAATAGGATCACATTCTTCAAGACATCCCGATTTAACCAAGGTTACTGATCCAAATGAACTCGCTTCTGAAATAATTTCAAGTAGATATGCATTACAATCAGCTACAGGAAAGACTGTTTCTTCATTCTGCTATCCAGGATGTGGATACAATTCTACTGTGCTTTCGTATGTTGGTAGTGCAGGATATACCACGGCAACAAGTTGCGGATCAAAGGTAGATAACTATCCAGCACATGCATATACTCTTTCTAGAGTACACGCTTTTGGTGATATGCAAAGTTTTAAGAATTTGCTATCTGGACAACCAGGATGGTAGCTATAAAGATAGCTAGCTATCATATATAATCAAACATATGAAAACCGATTTTACATCCCTCAAAGAACTTCACGAATACTACGCAGTAAATAACAGATGCCCATTAAAGAAAGTTGCTACCCAACCAGTATATGAAACAACAGCACCATCTTCTGGAATAGTATTCATTGGAGAAGCTCCTGGTAAAAATGAAGATCTTCAGGGGAAACCATTTGTAGGAGCAGCGGGGAAATTCTTAAATGAGCTCCTACTAAGTATCGGATTCTCAAGAGAGGAAGTCTATGTATCAAACACTGTAAAATACAGACCTCCAGAAAACAGGGAACCTTCTGACGAAGAAAAGAATAGCTGTAGAGTTTGGCTAAATGCAGAATTGATCTTCGTAAAACCAAAAATCCTCATTCCTCTTGGAAGACATGCATTTGAAAGATTCGTACCTGGAGCAAAGATATCAGCCTCTCATGGTATGCCATTTTCTCATCCAAGTGGTATACCTGTATTCGCAATGTATCATCCAGCAGTAGCACTTTACAATCCAAATCTAAGAGAGGTACTTAAAGAAGATTTTAAGAAATTAAAAAATTTCCTAGACAATGGAGGAGAATTAATGGCAAATGAACAAGGAGACAATTCAGTATTCTCTACTAAATCAAAATCCGATATAGAGGATATTTTAAAGATGTAGTCTAAATATTATCCCAGTTGCTATCAAAGAATATCTTCTCAGCTACAGTTTCGTAATTGTTACATATATCATCCTTCTTGAACCATATCTTTATCTCCCTTTCAGCACTCTCTGGAGAATCTGATGCATGCAACATAGTTCTAGTAGCACGAGATACTACATCCGCTAATGCATAGTTATCAAATGAATAATCATCCCTTATTGTCCCAACATCTCCATCCGCAGGACTGGTACTTCCCAAAATCTTTCTAACACCAGAGATGACACCATTACCTTCCAATACCATTGCTATAATCGGTCCTGCAGTTAAATATGCAATATTTCTTCTACGAATGGTCCTACCCCATTCCAAAGAATTCCAATCTGTAACATCTTGGCCTCGGGATATGGCACCTTTCCTTGCCTTCTCACCAGTTTCAATTGAATATGCATCGTCATCGATATAGTGCTCTCCGACCTGCTCCTTCGTAGCATTTACCATTCTCATAGCAACAATCTTGTATCCCTTTCTCTCGAATCTAGACAAAATATCTCCAACAATCTGCCTTTGTAATACATCTGGTTTAATTAAAATGAGTGTTCTTTCCTCTGCAAGTTTTGGTCTTCCCATGTAGCTAGAATGGTTGAAATATTAGATAATACAAGGATAACAAAATAATGAAGAATTTTGAACCAAAACAATACAAAAATTTACTAAAATCCATATTCACAGAGATTGAGGAGAAGAATTATTGGAGAGAAGATACACTTCAAAAGATTCTCAAGAAATATCCCAAAGATGGAAACAAACTATTTAGGCATGATGAACTAGTAGCAGGATATGAATATTTAGAGATGAAAGATGAAAAAATATCAGAACGTATAAGGTTGAAACCCACAAGAACCAACTCTGGTGTAGCTACTGTTACAGTACTCACTAAACCTTACAGGTGCCCTGGAGGATGTATATTCTGTCCCAATGATCCCAATATGCCAAAGAGCTATATATCTTCTGAACCAGGAGCACAGAGAGCCTTAAACAACTGTTTTGATCCATATGCACAGGTATACAACCGATTGGTAGCACTAAAGAATATTGGACATAATATTGAGAAGGTAGAACTACTCGTACTAGGAGGATCATGGTCTGCATACCCCGAAGAATACAGAATCTCCTTCACAAAGGCTTGTTTTGATGCTCTAAATGATGTCAGCCCAGATACAAAAGAATATATTCAACCTAAAGATTCATTGGATATCGCAACTTGGAAAGATCTAACAGTGGCACATAAAAAAAATGAGTCTGCATACTGTAGAAATGTTGGTTTAGTATTCGAAACAAGGCCCGATCTCATATCAAGAGAAGAAGTAATTTCATTACGAAAACTTGGAGCTACAAAAGTACAGATTGGAATACAATCTTTGGATGACAGTATAGTGAAAGCAAATAACATAGGAAGGAGTACAAAATCCGTACGGAACGCTATTAAACTCTTACGCTTAGCGTAATTTAAAATCCATGCCCATTGGATGCCAAATTTGTATAAATCTAATGTTAAAAAAGATATTCGTGATTACAAAAAGCTTTGGAGGAAAGATATATCCTCGGATGAATTGAAGATCTACCCTACTTCTGTTGTACCAAATACATATTTAGCAAAATTGTACGAGGATGGTTTGTATGATCCATACACAGAGCAAGAATTAGTTACTGTTTTGAGTAATACTATGCCCCTTACTCCTAGATATTGTAGGCTTTCCAGAATTATTAGGGATATTCCTTCTAATGAGATAGTGGCAGGAAACAAAAAAACAAATTTAAGACAGATCGTAGAGGGATATATATTAAAAAATGGGAAGAGGTTGAATGATATTAGGAGTAGAGAGATAAAGAATGAGAGTGTTGGGTGGGATAATCTCGAATTAGAGATTATTAAATACTCTACTTCTATTGGTATGGAGTATTTTCTTTCTTACAAGACTAAGGATAATGACAAGATTTGTGGTTTCTTGAGGCTTTGTATCCCTAATATGTATTACAGAAAGAATAACTACATAGAGGAATTAAGGAAGTCTTCTTTAATTAGAGAGGT
>CAZNJV010000040.1:0-3656 GCA_964573565.1 uncultured Candidatus Saccharibacteria bacterium
TAATCGTACCTTGGTATACAGTTGTACTCTATACTCAGGGCACCGGTTTTGCTACGTGGTTGAATCAGATGCTTGCAGATTTTAATCTTTCATTCTTAAAAACATTTAATATTGCCTTTGTACTAATCTACTACTTAATCCATCTAGTATTTGGTGCATTCCTTGGAGTAGTAAGTAGTTTTAGTGCAGTGAAGAGATACTTGAAACAACAATGAAATTTGGTAAGACAGTTCTAACAATTGGATTTGGTACTTTACTCATAGCTTTCTTTCTTTTTTTGAGTGGATACAATGATTCTACTGTCTCCGCAGCGACATGTCCCTCTGGGATGAGTGATGTCCAATGTTACAACTACCTTCTTGAGCAATATCAGCAATTACAAAAGGAACAGGGCACACTACAGAATCAATTGAACCAAGAACAGTACAAACAGCTATCCCTCGAAGACAAAATCTCTTACATTGAGAACCAGATCACTCAAACTCAAAGGCTTATTAAATCTTTAGAGGTTGAGATTGCTGCACATGATATGGAGATAAAGTTGTTAGAAAAAGATATCCAAGATAAAGAAGATGCCATAGCACTCATGAAGCAAGAGATCTCTGTGTTAGAAGGAACTGTGAACAAACGAATAACAGAATCATACAAGTACTCTCATCTCAGTGCCTTTGACCTATTTTTAGATTCTAAAAGTTTCTCAAATGTACTTAGAAAAACTAAATATCTCATAACCACTAGATCCCAGGATATTGCCTCTCTTGAAGACTATTCTCAAAAAGCAACCGCACTTAAACGAGAAGAAGATTCGCTTTCTGCCCAAAAAACAGATCTCGAGATTAAGCAGGCTGCTATCCTTACAGAAAAAGAGGAATTAGCTACACAAAATACAAATCTTGAGGCACAAGTAGCTGAAAAGAACAGTTTGCTAGCACAATCACAAGCTAAATCGGCTGAGTTGCTGTCTGCTCTAAGACAGAATAAATCACTACAAGCAGATTTGGATGCATCAATCATTGCATGGATCAACGCCCATATGGATCAGGTTGTAAATAGTGGTCCTGTAGCACGAGGCGCTGTTATTGGATATGTATACCCTGGTGCTTCTGCATGTTCAACCGGTTCTCACCTGCACTTTGGCATAGACTACAGAACTTCTGGAACATTCTCTGCCAATGTAGATCCATTTGCAGGATATTTAGTATGGGGAGCAAGTTCTGGAATAATTAGTTCATATGACGGCTGGAACTATCCATATGTAACCTCTAATACATATCAAGTACCTCTTGCGGGGACTGTAATCATGACCCAAGACTATCATAATGGTAAGGCAATAGACCTCTCAAGGCCAAATGGTTCAGCAAGTGCACCTGTACTTGCAGCATACAATGGTACTTTGTATAGAGGTACAGATAGCTGTGGACAAAATTATGCCTTTGTCATCCAATCAGATGGTAAAAGAACTATTTACGTTCATTTGAAGTAACCCCCTTTTCTCCTACAGGATATTCTGCTAATATATCAATATTAAGTTCATATATGTCTTTCGATGTCCAAAAAGAAAGTAACTAACAAAAAGCCCCTATCCCCAGCAAAGAAAATTAAGATAACCTTTAAGAAACCAGAATTTTCTAAGATGAAATTCAAAGTTAAAATGCCTGATTTCTCTAAGATAAAGGCATGGAACTGGAAACCAGTTGCAAAGATTGTTGCTCTAGTTTTGATAATCGTAGGTTCATTCGCATTGATAGATCTAGGAGTTCAATATCTTAACAATGACTACAGCGTAGCTATTGTTAACGGTGTAAGAATATCTAAGTCTAATTGGAACAAACTTCTACAGCAAGCATACGGACAAGCAGCTGCAAGTCAGTTGATTGATAACGAGATCATAAAACAAGAAGCGAAGAAGGATGGATACACTGCATCAAAGGAAGAGATCTCTGCACAGGTTGATCAGATTGTAGAGAGTCTTGGTGGACAAGAAGCATACGAAGCAGCATTGAAAGCAAACAACCTGACAGACAAGGATTTGAGAAGTGAGATTGAATTGGATATCTTAGTAACAAAGATCTTAACACCATCCATCACCTATACAGATGATGATCTAAAGAGTTTCTTTAATCAATACAGTAGCGCTATGTTCCCAACAGAGACTGCAGCATTGGAGAGTGGTGCGAAGTTAGACTTTGATACATACAAAGCAAAGACTACTACTTACTATATTCAGCAGCAGGTTTCCAACAAGAAATCTACATGGCTATCTAGCAAGGAGTCTGAGTACAAGATTCAGAATAACGCAACTACAAAGCCAACATATGGATTATTTGCTACTACATCAAATATCATTAAGAATTTGATGAAGAGTACTAATACCGCAGAGTAGTATATATTCTCAATATGATATTAAGAGGGAGAGGTAACTCTCCCTTTTTTATTAAACTCCATCTGCTGGTTCTACAAGCCCATATCCACCATTCTTTCTTCTGTAGAGCATGGATATTTTGTTTGTCTTCTTACTTCTAAAAAGATACTGATCATATCCCATCAACTCCATCCTCTCTATGGCTTCTCCTTCTTCCAATGGAGACATGTCATCCATGTTTTTCCTCTTGGCTATCTGTGGTATGTAATCAGAATAGTCATCCTTCTCATCGTCTACCTCAGGAAGCTCAGATTCTGCTTCTAACACTCTCCATGATTCGTTTCCTTCCCAATGTGCTTTCTGATCATGGTATCGTTTTAATCTTCTGAATATGATATCTGTAGCCTTATCTATATTTGCATACATATCACTTCCTGTTTCTTCTACTCTTACGTCTGCTTTTGGTAGGTGTATATCAATATCTATTCTAAAATCATCTTTTATACCTTTGGAGTTTTTTTGTTGTTTTAGATATACCTCTATTCCTGTTGTTTCTTCTAAGAGGTTTTCTTTTTTAAATAACTTTTCTAAGAGGTATTTCTTTAGGGATTCTGTAGGCTCCATACCTATGAACGAGACTTGTATTTGATCTTTTTCCATAGCTTTACTCCTTACAAGTTATATATACTTAATGATATATTTATATATTAAGGAGAGCAATATAATTTGTCATATATAAAAATCATGAGCGATGGATTTGGTGCAGATGTACTTAATAACCCTGAGAAATATACTCTAATAGGTAATACTGAGCAACTAATGGATGTATATGGTGACCATTTCGAGGAAGGTAAACTATATTGAACTGATGTATATTTAGAGAAAGATCTATATGCACAAGATCATCGCCCGGATTCTAGATTCATGGCAACTTCTGCCGGCTTGGTAACATTAAGGGGAGAGAATATTTGGAGTCAGGACATTAATGACCAAGATTTTCTAGAAGGAGTCCAGCGAACAACAATAAACATAAAGAGAGAAGTAGAGGAAAAAGAAGAACCTTCTTTTGATAGGGATTTGACAATACATGATTCTCAGATAAATGTTACCTACGAACCATATACTGTAGATACTACAGAATATGTTATGAGAGAGTTAGATGAGAGAGAAAAATTATTGCAGAAAAGAGATTAGGAATATATAATAGGTCTGTCGTTAATCCTCGATAGCTCAATGGTAGAGCGAACGGCTGTTAACCGTTTGGTTGTAGGTTCGAATCCTACTCGGGGAGCTT
>CAZNJV010000041.1:0-2636 GCA_964573565.1 uncultured Candidatus Saccharibacteria bacterium
GTATATGGGGTTATGATTCGAACTATTGGGATATCATTCTCTTTTGGACTTACACTTATGACCCATGCCTGTGCATCAAGATGTTTGCTGTAGCCATCATGTATGAATACATTGGCAAGATAGCTTCCTGCAATATCTGTCGAGCCTTGGAACTTTATCGTTAAATTACCATTTGACCCATCCTCTATGACTGTTGGTTTAAGCCATGCGTTTCCTTTGGTGAAGGAGTATGAGTAGTTTATACGATCTCCATCTACATCTGTGGCTTCAAGTGTGTACTCATATGTTGTTCCTGTCGTTATATCTTGCGCTGGCTTTGATCCAGCAGGTACTGTTGTAAACTCTGGTGCACTGTTGTTCGCTAATGCTTTCAATCCCAATACATCATATGCACTACTAATCTTACATGCGACACTTCCACCTCCAACTTTCTTGATCATTCCCAACATATCAACCATTCCCGATGACATTGGTGTGAATTTGAAGCTGGTTGCTAATGTAATGGGGGCATCATCGTACGTCTTGGTGTATATGGAATTACCTTTTGAATCTACTATCCTAAGTTCTGCTATCCCGGAGTCTTTAATCTCAGCATCTACCTGTACGGTAATACTCTTGCCTACCTCCAATGTGTAAGGGTTTACATTTGGAAGGGAAATAATACAAGGATTCTCATCACTAACGACTAGGTCGTCAAATGCTAGATTCCTTAGATCAAATGATCCAGTTACCACTCCCCACGTGACAAGTGGAATTGAAAGCAAAAGGAAGAATGTCAGATATATGGTTAAAAGCTTTTTGGATTTTCTTGGGGCATTTCGAAATTTCATTAAGTATATAATAGCGATTAATTATTAGTTTTCGCAAGTTGTGTATTGATTTCTTCTTCCGCCGCTTTTAATGCAACCTGTGTATCAGTTTCATCTTCAACTATGCTTGTTATCATCTCGTTTATAGTCGCTTTTACAAATGATTCATCTCCCATTGGCCATGATTTCATCAAAGATGCAGAGTCTCCGATTGCAGAGAGATATGTGTTGTCTTTAAGAGAGCTGTTTAATTCTACAAGTGAATATGGTTCTCCAAATGCTCTGATTTTTGCAGCGTTTGAGAATAGTTGTTGCTGTTGTTCCTTCTGCGCTAAGAAGTTTATGAAATCCCATGCTGCTTTTGGATTAGAGCAGTTTTTACTTACAGCCTCTCCCCAGTATGTGGAGTAGTAGATAGGGGTTTCGTTAGCTGCCAGTTGTGGTAATTTAGCCATCCCAAACTCTATAGTTGGTGCTGATTGTAAGATATCAAATGCTGTCCAGCTTGGAGCGATCATCATTGCTAGCTTCCCTTGGTAGAACATATTGAGATCAGATCCTAGGCTTGAATCCCAGATAGCGTCTTTACCAATTGCGAAACTGGTATATGTATCTACTACGCTTTTAACTTTTGTAGTATTTAAGGTGACGGTGGTTCTGGCATCGTCTATGATTGAGATTCCTTGTTGTAACATGAGGAATGAAAGAATATCTGCAGAGTTAGATACATTTGATGATGTCCCAATTGCTAATCCCGATTGTGTGATTTTACCTGCCGAGGTTTTGGTTGTTAACTTCTGTGCTAATTCTACGAATGAGTCCCAATCTGTAGGGATCTCTGTCACTCCAGCCTTTGCGAGAATTTGTTTGTTGTAGTACACGACTAATCCATCTATTTCTAATGGCATAGCATAGATATTCCCATCTTTGGCTGTAAAGTCTGAGACTGCAGTAGGGTAGAAGGTGCTTGCATATGTGTTTGCCGACATTGTGGATGCAGGAAGTGCATAGAGATATTTGTAATATTTGGGTATCCATGTGTTATGAACTCTGAAGATATCTGGTGCGGGTTCTGAGGATGTGGTGGATTGCTGAAGTCTTGTGTAGAGTCTGCTTTCGTAGTTGGTATATGTCTGTTGAGAGTAGAGTATGGTTATTCCATTGTGCATTGATTCATATTCGTCTATTAATGGTTGCATCACTGAGGATGGTTCCCACAATCCCCAATATACTAGTTCTGCTGTTCCCAAGTCATCTTCGTTATTATTCGAATTTGTTTTGACGAGTAGGAGTATGACTGCGAGGATTACCATTACACCGAGTGCAATGCTTCCAATCAATACAAACTTTTTCTTCTTAGGATCTAATGGCATATCATCTTCTTAATATTTTAAATTGTTCTTTCAGCTATGACTATTAATCTTTTGGTTCCAATTCCCAATGGCCAACATGTCATCATGGTTATGGTTTCTTTCCCATTTTGAGATTCTAGTATGGAAAAGTCATCTGGCGAGACAAGTTTCTTAGTTCTTACGATATACTTTAGTACTTTTTCATCCTTAGTTATATCTACCTCTTCTCCCACCTCTATATTACCCAATCTGGAGAAGATTGTCTCTGGTAGATTCTGGTGCGTACTGAAGAATGATTCTACTGCACTGTGGCCATAGATGAAGGAGTTCCCTCCATCCCCTGGTAGAGGTGTGCCTCTGAAGTGTGCTAATCCTTGTTTCAGATATTTGTTGTATGTCTCTTCGTTGTAGCTATCTACATTGGGGGAGATCTTGATGTTGGTGATTCCTATGCTTGGTATGTTAATAGCCATGG
>CAZNJV010000042.1:0-2007 GCA_964573565.1 uncultured Candidatus Saccharibacteria bacterium
CGCTTAATGAACATAAGTTCATCAAGATCAAGAAAGGGGATTTGGTAATAATGTCTTCTTCTGAAATACCTGAAAATATCAGTAGCATTGAGAGAATGACAGATAGAATAATTGCATTAGGAGGAGATTTGATCAAAGATACAATCGATCTTAAGATCCACTCAACAGGACATGGTAATCAAGAAGATATGAAGATGATGCATGAGATGATCCAACCAAGAGCAGTCATGCCAATCCATGGCCCACTTACTTTCAGATATTTTAACAAACAAAATTTCTTGAAGTGGGGGATGAAGGATGAAGACATATTCCTTACCGATGATGGTCAGACATGGCTATTCAATGGTCACTCATGGAAGAGAGGGAAGAAGATAGAATCTAAACCAATCCTCATCGATGGACTCGGAGTCGGTGACACAGGAGATATTGTGCTTAAAGATAGAAAACAGCTGTCTGAGTTTGGAATGTTTGTTGTTGTCTTGAATATGAATATTAAAAACAAGAGGATTATTGGTAGACCAAGGTTTGTCTCCAGAGGATTTGTATATATGAAGGGTTCTCAAGAACTTCTCAAGGAAATCGAGAATCAAATCTTCGATATTCACCGCAGTTGGCTTTCCCAATCCAACAGTACCAAACAGTACAAGGTAGAAACACTTAAAGAGACGATAGAAAAGGACCTAAGCAAACTCATTTACAAAAAAACAGAGAGAGAACCGATTATACTTACTGTCATTATATAATCCTCTAAATGTGATATACTTTTCGTATGCTAAACTTGCCTTTTCTGAGACACCTCTCGGATAACAATTCACTAATAGATACAAACAAGAATGTCATAGCACTAGATATAGGTACAGAGAAGCTTAAAAGCATGCTTTTCTCTATGGAATCCACCGGTATCAACATCAAGAAGATATCCCGAATAGACCAACAACAGAATGCCATGAAGAGTGGAATCATTACCAACCTTGATACTGTATTGGAGAACTGTAGGCTTTCAATTGCAGAGCTTACAAATCGTCTTCCGGATGAAGAGTTGCCACAATATGTCGTTATGGGTATAGCAGGAGAGTACATACAAGGTGTTTCCATCGTCATCAACTACCAGAGAGAAGAGAATTTTGATACTGAGGTAACACAGAAAGAGCAAAACAATATCATCCGACAGATTAAAGAGAAAATCGAGGTGAATGGGAAGCAAGACTTAAGCCAAAGAACTGGGCTACACAATGAGGATATTGAAATTTTGCACATAACCAAGACAGGGTTGGAAATAGGGGGGATGCCAGTAGATTCACTCGTTGGATACAAAGGGAGAGATGTAAAACTTAACTTCTATGCATCTTTTGCACCCAAAACATACGTTGAAGCACTACGCAAGGTAGCACAAGAACTTCATCTAGGGATTCTTGGAATCGTTTCCCAACCTTTTGCCGTAGCAAGGGCATTTAATGGTTCTTCTAGTAAAGATTTCTCAGCAATTTTCATTGATATTGGTGGTGGAACATCAGATATCGCAGTGGTGGATAGGGGGAATATCGTCGAAACAAAGATGTTCGCATTTGGAGGAAGGACATTTACCAAAGAATTAACTAACGTTCTCTCTCTGGACTACAGACATGCAGAGCAGAGAAAGATCAAATACTCAGATAAGGATTTGAATAAAGAGTTAGCAAGAGAAGTACAAAAAGTTATGTATCCTGTTGCTAAACTTTGGATGAAAACACTAAAAACAGCCTTTTACAGCTGCGACGATGTAGATACTTTCCCTGGTCAGATATATCTCTGCGGAGGTGGTGCACTGTTACCTGAGATCAAAGAAGTTATGCTCGAATTCCCTTGGAAGAAATTCCTTCCATTCCCTGTTGTTCCAAGAATAGATTACTTTACACCACAGAAGCTAGACAATATCATAGACCATAGTGGAGATCTCAAATATATTTTTGATATTACTCCTGCCGCACTCGCAAGATTTGCGTATGATAATGAGATAAATAAATCAAA
>CAZNJV010000043.1:0-1920 GCA_964573565.1 uncultured Candidatus Saccharibacteria bacterium
TCAACAACGGGGCGTAGTTCAGATGGCTAGAGCGCTTGCATGGGGTGCAAGAGGTCGCACGTTCAAGTCGTGTCGCCCCGACCATATAATTTCATATCTCTCCATATGGAAAAGAAAAAACAAAAATTATTTCTTCTCATAGGTATAATCGCAGCATTCTTTGTAATTGCAATTGTATTAATATATTTTTTTGTAATTAGAAAACCATCAACAAGTGTAAATACTGCTGCTCCAAAAGCTAATGATCCAGCCGTAGAGAGTAGGGTGACAATTGTTCAAAGTGATGTCTATCTTTTTGATTTCCCTACTGAGGAAGTTCCAGAGACTAGAGAATCTGTACATTTCAAGATATCTCCCATCCTAAGCTTCTATACCAATGAAGATATGAAGAGTTTTAAAATCAAGAACATCCATGTAGAGACTGCGAATGATCATGATGTAGCAATCGTTTTCCCAGGGCATGTCCAAAGCAATCTCTCTCAATATGACATGATTAATGGTACAAGAGATGAGGTAAAATCTTCGGATATACAAGATTATGGAAATACAATTGAGTACAATGTAGTAGACAGTGCAGGATATTACGATGAGGTGTCCAAGACTGGTGGTTTAACCCAATGGCTAATAGTGGTTAAGGACCTGGGCGAATACAACTATACAGAGATCTTTAATAGGGACCATTTCTTTGATGGCGCAAATATTTTAGAGTATGCGGGAGTAACGGGGGAGGATTTAAATATGTCTTTCTATTTTGACGTTGAAATAGTATTCGAGGATGGTCAGAGGTATGTGAAGAGATTCTCTTCTACCATAGAGGGAGATAAATATATGGCAGACCAGTTCTACAACCCGAAGCTTAGCTATTAATCTAAGAGATCTGTTATCGATTTCCTCTGATTAATCCTACTTATGGTATCTGCAAAGTAGTTTGCAATCGAAACTTCCTTAAACCATGGTGATTTCTTGAGGAATTCTTTTGAGTGGTATGTACTATCTGTACCGATAACCATATCTAAGAATCCTTTTTCATACGCTTCTTGGAATCTCTCCCATGCAGGGCCATTAAATAGGGCATGTGTACATACTGCGATTACTTTCTTTGCACCCATGTTCTTCGTTTCTTCTAATGCTTTGACGAGTGTTCCTCCTGTACAGATCATATCATCAACGATATATACATCTTTTCCTTTTACATCTCCCAATATTGATATCTTGTCTACGGTATTTGCTTTGCAGTAATTCCTTACTTTGTATGTAAATGCAATATCAGTTCTCAATGCTTGGGCATAGTGATTCGCTCGCTTCGCACCTCCTAGATCTGTAGGCATGATTACAGTATTCTCTTTGTCTTTGATCATTCTCCTAACTGTAGGTACTAGCACGTATCCTCCCATGAGGTTATCAATCTTTGCTCTTCTGAAGAATCCTTGTATTGCAGAGTTGTGTAGGTCTATTGTAATTAAGTGATCTACAGATCCATCTCCTTCTAATTCGTATGCGATTCTGGCAGCGGTAATTCCTTCTCTTCCCGATTGTTTATCTTGTCTTGCATATGGGAATGATGGTAGTACTGTAGTGATTCTTTCTGCATCACATCTTCTGCATGCGTCTACCATCGTGTAGAGTGCTCTAAGATTCTGGTCTGTACAATTCCCATCTGTGTGATTTTCACAATCTTGTACGATGAATACGTCCTTACCTCTAATGCTCTCGTTTATTACAGTTTTAAGTTCTGTACTAGCAAAATGCATCTCCTCCGAGTTTATTAGGTGTACTTCATCTCCGTATTTCTTTCTAAGGGATTTGACTATTTTCTTTGCGAAATTTAATCCAGAATTACATGCAAGTATGGATAGGGGGGCCTTAGAGGTTGGAGACATAAAGGAATGTATAAAGTTAGTACTATATAGTGTACTACTG
>CAZNJV010000044.1:0-1688 GCA_964573565.1 uncultured Candidatus Saccharibacteria bacterium
TGAGTGTTAGGAATGTGTCCTTTGAGAAGCTTCCGCCAATCTCTGTGACCAGTTTGTCTGCGATTTCATCCTTTCTCAGACCCTCGAGTATTGTAACCCAAGTCTCAGGATTCTTACCCATCTGCAAGGTCTGAATTAATTCTACGATGTTGAGATTTTGTGGGATGTTGTATGTCCCAGCTTGAAGCTTGGATGCCAAATCATTAAGTCTTACATATATTTTTACATAGTTTGCCCATTTCTCTTTTAGTAATCCCTGATCAATCAATGATTGTATGATCTGGTCAACAGTCTCTCCTGACTGTATCTCGACAGTTACTTTCTCAGTATTATCGCTATTGGAGGTTTTAAGTGCGTGTGAGTAATCCAGCTTTATGATTACTCCAGCTACAATTACAGTTAAGAGGGCAAAGAAAAAAATCCTAATGATACTTCTTAAAGGTTTTGACATCTTTACTTGTTGTTTGAATTTAAAAATTCTTGCAAAAATACTGCTGCCGACACTTTGTCTATCTTAGTCCTAAACCCCTTCGTATTTTGTCCTGAAGATATTAACATATTTTCTGCAGAAGTTGTAGAAAAGCTTTCGTCGTGGAGAATGATAGGGAGAGAAAGCTTTTCTTTAAGTTTATACTCAAATCTAGATATGTTTTTTTGAGTAGTTTTGTGATTATCTACAAATGCTTGTGGGTAGCCTAGGAGTATGGTTTGTATTTTGTATTCTTCGCATAAGGAAAATATTTTTTGAATAATTTCATCTTGTCCCTGATGCTCGGTTATGGAAAGAACTTCGAGTGGAGATGCTATTAGTCCTTTTGAGTCTGATATAGCTATTCCAAAGTGCTTTTTACCATAATCAATTGCTAATATTGGGTACTTTACCATTCTTTATTCTAATACAGCTTTAATTCTTTTTACACCTGCTGCAACATTTTCTTGTTTTGCGATTCTGAATTTACCAAGTTCGGATGTGTTTTGTACGTGTGGCCCGTTACAGATTTCAATGGAGTATGGGTTAGACTTGTCGCCGATGTAATATACCTTAACGATATCTCCATATTTTTCTTCAAATGCAGCATATGGTACTAGTTTCAGTGCTTCTTCCTTTGGTAATTCTTTCCATGTTATTGGTACTGCTTTTTGTATCTGTTCATTTATCATATCTTCTACCTGCTTTACTTGTTCGGGTGATAATTTTGTATCACTTGGGTAGTCAAATCTTAATCTCTCCGGTGTGATGTTACTTCCTTTTTGATATACCTGGTCACCAAGGATTTTTCTTAATGTTGCAAGGAGTAGGTGTGTTGTAGTGTGATATTTGGTAGATATCTCTGATGTATCTGCTAATCCTCCTTTGAACAGTCCTGCAGATGCGGTTCTGGATAACTCTTGATGCTTTTCTTGCTCATCTTTAAATCCTTCAAGAAGCATAACTTCATTGAACTTTATACCTCTGTTTTTGAGCTCCTCTATTGTTAATTCTATTGGGAATCCGTATGTCTCATACAGTTTGAATGCTTTTTGTGGAAGATTGGATCCATCTGTTATTAATCTATCCATCTCTCTTAGGCCATTCTCTAATGTTTTGCTAAATTTCTTCTCTTCTTCTTCAAGTGTATTTGAAATTCGTTCCTTGTCTGTCTCCAATTTATTCCATATCGGTGAGAATTGATTAATAGCTATCTCTC